>JAFUSV010000083.1 GCA_017467565.1 Prevotella sp. | reverse complement strand
CGGGGGACGACAGGGGGGCCTCCTGCCCGGGGGACGAAAGGGGGGCCTCCTGTAGTTTCTTCACACGGTCTTCGAGGTTCTTGACGATAGCCTCCAGTTCTTGTATTCTCTTGTCTAAATCCATAACACGTTTAATTAATGCTTCATTTTCGTTGGGGTTGTCAATAGCTGCAGGCACAGGGTCTATAGTGTCCCCCTCGGGGGACGAAAGGGGGGCCTTCTGCTCGGGGGACGAAAGGGGGGCTTTCTGCTTAGCTCCTACAAGGATGCTCAGCAGCGAGCGGTTCATGGCTCGACACATAATCTGCGTGAGCAACAGGCCGGAGGCACCCACGATGCCGCCCACGGCGACAAGGAACACATCGCTGATAGCCATACCTGCTATGCTGCCCGCCACACCTGAGAGTGAGTTGAGCAGCGAGATGGTGATGGGCATGTCGGCACCTCCCACCCGGACGGAGAAATAGAGTCCGAAGAGCGAGGCTGCGACCGCTGTACCTATGAGACAAAGGATGCGGGTATCGGCGCTATAGCTATCGCTGAACGTACCTACCAGCACAAAGAGTACGGTAAAGGCCAGGAAGAGCAGCGTCAACAGAGAGTGGTGAGGCCACACGAGTGGCTGCTGTGGCAATACCCTATGCAGTTTGCCTGCCGCCACCAGCGAGCCGACCAGCGTGATCAGACCCACAGCAACGGCCAGCAGACCCGTGAACAGGACGAACGGGAAGTATCCGCCCAGGACGATGGCAGCCATCTGTTCCTGCGAGAAACCTACGCCCATGACCGACAGCATACCCACCAGAGCCGAGGCACCGCCACCGAGTCCGTTGAAGAGGGCAACGGTCTGCGGCATCTGTATCATCTGTACGCGACGGGCCATCAGCGAGCCTATCAGGGCACCGATGGCGATGGCCGGCCAGATGGTCCATGCCGAGACGACACCCGAGAAGACGAGCGTAGCCACCACGCCGACGAGCATGGCAAAGGCCGAAAGAAGATTGCCGCGAACGGCCGTCTGCACCCGGCTCATCATCGAGATGCCCACCATGACCAACAGGGCGAGCACAGCGCTTATCATGACTTGAATGGTAGACATAGCCGTTATACTTTTTTCTTCTTGTTAAACATCATCAGCATGCGATGGGTGACCCCAAAGCCGCCAAACACATTGATGGCAGCGAGGATGATGGCCAGCATGCCTGCCACCTGCGACAGCCAGCCGCCGCCGGCGAGCAGGGCCAAGCCTGTGGCACTGATGGCACCGACGATGGTGACGCCGCTGAGGGCGTTCATGCCCGACATCAATGGAGTGTGCAGCAGGCTCGGCACATTCCTGATGATGAAATAGCCGAGCACCGTGCACACCACGAATACCAATACAAGAATCAGGGGATGAATCATATTAATTCAATGCATAATTCATAATCAATGCATAATGCATAATTCTTAATTCTTACCTCTTAATCGCAGCGAAGCGAGAATAACTCTTAATTCTAACTTCTTAATTCTTAATTCTCAAAGCCCCATGGCCTCGCGGGCACCTTGGTGAACGAGCTGGCCGTCGATGCAGACGAGTGACTTCTTAATGATTTCGTCCTCGCGGTCGAGCACCACCTTGCCGTCCTTGACCAGATACTTCACGAGATTATAGAGGTTGTTGGAGAACATCCATGTAGAACTGGTAGGCAGCAGACCGGGGATATTCTTCACACCCATCAGCGTGACGCCATACTTCTTCTCGATGCCGCCCTTCGGGGTCAGCTCGCAGTTACCGCCCTGGTCTATAGAGATGTCGACGATGACCGAGCCTTTCTTCATGCCCTTCACCATCTCTTCGGTGATGATGATAGGAGCCACCTTGCCTGGTATCAGGGCCGAGCAGAAGACGATGTCCATCTCCTGAATAGTAGCCTTCAGGGCTTCCTGTTCCTGTATGAGCACATCGGCCGGCAAGCGGTTGGCATAGCCGCCTTCGGCAATGGCGAGTTCGGGAGGCACGGTGGTGTCGACCGTCTTGGCACCCAGCGAGCCGGCATTCTCGACAGCCATCGGACGGATATCGGCTGCATAGGTGATAGCTCCCAGGCGCTTGGCAGTAGCCAGAGCCTGCAATCCGGCCACGCCCACACCGATGACCATCACCTTGGCTGGCTTGATCTGACCGACGGCAGTAAACATCTGGGGCACGAAGGTCGTCAGCATGTTGGCAGCCATCAGGATGCCCTTATAGCCGGCACATGTAGACATCGAGGTCAAGGCATCCATATTCTGAGCACGCGAGATGCGGGGAATACCATCGAGGGTGATGGCCGTGACGCCCTTGGCCGTCATCTGGCGCACCATCTCATGGTTGACGGGAGAGGCGGGATGGATGAACGTGATGAGGTACTGGCCACGGTGCATCATGTCTATCTCATGCTTGCCCTTGGCTTCGTTCATCAGCGGCTCTTTGACCTTGAGAATCATCTCGGCACGGTCATATATCTCCTGCGGGTCGGCCACCATCTTGGCACCTGCCTTGATGTAGTCCTCATCGTGATAGAGGGCACCGTCGCCGGCATGACACTCTACGAGCACCTCAAAACCTTCGTTCACAAACTTGCCCACGGTTTCGGGCGTTGCAGCAACACGAGCTTCGTCGTGCATAATCTCTTTGGGAATACCAATAATCATGTTTTCTGTACTTATTTAAGGGTTAATAGATTTCGTTGTACAAAAATACAAAGATTATATATTCAATGCATCAACCAAGGCAAAGATTTACACAAATTTAACACGTAGCGTTGCCATAATGGTGTTTTTTCCACTAACTTTGCACCCAGTATGAAAAGAATATGTACTATATTGCTGTGCCTGCTGACCGCGATGACGATGCTGGCACAGAAGGACTCTACCAAGGTCAAGACAAAGAAGGAACGACAGGTCACACTGGTAGGGTCTGTCTACGACTCGTTTACCAAGGCCAGGATTAAGGCTCACATCACGCTGATGACGGCTCGCGACTCGGCCGTCGTTGACACCACGACATGCTGGATATGGGACACCAGCAGCTACTACCAGCTGAAGGTGCCTGCCCGCAACGAGGACTATATTATAAAAGGTACGTGCGAGGGATACGAGGACGGCTACCTGAACTACAACCTGCGCCACATATCACGCAACAACCACTTTGAGCTGCCACGACTGCTGATGAAAAAGAAACAGGACGACGGCATCTACGGCGAGGGGTCGCTCGACGAGGTGGTCGTCACGGGCACCAAGGTGAAGATAGCCTATCGCGGCGACACCATCGTCTATAATGCCTCGGCCTTCAACCTGCCTGAAGGATCGATGCTCGACGGACTCATCCGACAGATGCCTGGAGCCGAACTCAAGGACAACGGCGACATCTACATCAACGGCAAGAAGGTAGACTACCTGACACTCAACGGCAAGGACTTCTTCAAGGGCAACAACAAGGTGATGCTCGACAACCTGCCCTACTTCACCGTCAAGGACATCAAGGTCTACGACAAGTCGACCAAGCAGAGCAAGATGATAGGCCACGACGTGGAGAAGAAAGACTACGTGATGGACGTCAGCCTGAAGCGCGAATACAACCGCGGATACCTGGCCAACGTCGAGGCTGGCCTTGGCACGGAAAAACGCTACATGGCACGCCTGTTCTCGCTCTACTACGACGACCACTCGCGGGTGTCGCTCTTTGGCAATGTGAACAACGTGAACGAGAACCGCAAGCCTGGCGGCGAAGGCGAATGGTCGCCTGCCAACATGCCGACGGGACTGAGGGCTACCAAGCAGATAGGCATGAACCTGACCACCGAGGACAGCGACAAGAACTACGAGGAGGAACTGAGCACGATGGTGGAATGGAGCGACAACGACTTCTGGTCGCGCACCTCCAGCGAGACCTTTGCCAGCGAAGGCAACATCTTCGGTGGCTCGTCGTCCACCAGCCGGCAGAAGGACTTCCGCCTCACGGCCTACAACTCCTTCCAGTTGAACAAGCCCTTCGACCTGATGGCCAGAATGGATATGTCCTACACCAATGGGCATCGGCACTCGGCCAGTCAGGACTCTACGTATCGCGACCATATCATCAACCGCGTGCAGAATACGGGACTCAACCGCTATCGCTCGCTGAACCTCCACGGGCAGCTGTTTTGGGTCAAGAAATTCGAATGGGGCGACTATCTCGTCTTTGGCGTCAACGGCAGCTACTACCGCCAGAAGCCCGGCGAGAACTTCAGCCGCCAGGATACATACTATGCCCAGACCGACGAGAAAGACCTGCGCGACTACTATGCCGACACCCACAGCCATTCGTACAACTATAGCGTCAATGGCAACTACGTCTTCCAGATGCCCAACCAGTGGTACATCGGTGGCAGGGCAACCTACACCCAGTCGCGCGAAAGCCACTATAACAGCAACTACCGACTGGACTGGCTGGGCGACATGACACCCCACGACATCGGGTGGCTGCCATCCTCACGCGAAGTGCTGGAGCAGGCCTTCGACCCCTTCAACAGCGATGACCACCAGGAATTGAAGCGCACGATGGGCGGCGAACTGTCGGTCACCCATTCCACTGACAAAAGCTACATCTCCTTTCAGTTGCCACTGAACCACACACGCGAAAAGATGCGCTTCGTTGACGATTATATCGACACGCTGGTCCACCGCAACTATACGGTATTCTCGCCGACATTCATGTATTTCACCTGGGGACAGAAAAGCCGTTCCATCCGATACAACGTCGACGTCAGCCAGCCCGACTTCGCCAGTCTGATGCCTACTGACGACACTACCAACCCGCTGGCCTACCGCATCAACAACCCCGACCTGAAAAGCCGCATCAACCACAACCTGCATGCCGATGCCTCTTGGAACGTAGACTCCCTGAAACGCCACATCTCCGTATGGGCCAATGCCACTCTCGTACAGCGGGCTTGGGGTACACGCACCATCTATGATACCAAGACCGGTGGCTACATCTTCATGAACGACAACGTCAATGGCAACTGGAACGCTGGCCTCGGTGCCAGCTACCAGCAGCCTATCGATAAGAAGAAGCGACTGACCATCACCCAGCGTGCCGACATCGTATACAACCACTCCGTCGACTTCGACATCCTCTACGATGGATTGACGACTGAGTCGCAACCCACGAGCACCGTCAACAACTGGACCTTCGGCGAGCACCTGCGGCTGGAATATCAGAAGGACAAACTGACCGTCACCGTCAGTGGCAACCTGGACTACCGCCTGTCATACAGCGACCGCCGGAACTTCCAGCGCATCAACGCCTTCGACTTCGACTATGGCACGACGCTGCGCTATACCATTCCCTGGCTCGACCTCAACCTGGCCACCGACCTGAGGATGTTCTCGCGCCGCGGCTACTACAGCGCGATGATGAACGATGACCATCTGGTGTGGAATGCTGAACTGACGCGCGCGTTCTTCAATGGCAAGCTGACAGCCAAGTTGCAGGCCTTCGACTTGCTCCATCAGTTGTCGAGCACCCAGTACAACGTCAATGCCCAGGGACGCACGGAGACATGGCAAAACTGCATACCCCGCTACCTGATGTTCACGTTGGCGTATAAGTTCACGCAAAAACCTAAATCAAAATGATACAGAAAAAGAATATCGCCGTGCTGGGTATGATGTGTGCCAGTTGCTCGGCTAATGTGGAACGCAAACTGAACTCGCTCGACGGCATCTCCTCGGCAACGGTTAGTCTGCCTACACGCACTGTGCTCGTGGAATACGACGATGCGACGATCTCACTCGAACAGATGAAAGAGGCCATCGACGGCATTGGCTACGACATGGTCATCGAGGAAGACCGCAACGTTGAGGCCATCGAGCATCGCGCCTATATCACGCTGCGCCGCAAGGTGCTCCTCTCGTGGTTCTTCGCCCTGCTGGTCATGAGCCTCTCCATGGGCTGGTTCGGCCTGTCATCATACCATGACGACGTACGTAACCAGACGGCCCTCATCATCGCCTTGCTCAACCTCTTCTACTGCGGACGCCAGTTCTACGTCTCAGCCTGGCGGCAACTGCTCCACCGCTCTGCCAACATGGACACGCTGGTGGCACTCCGCACCGGCATCTCCTTCCTGTTCAGCACCTTCAACACCTTCTGGGGCGAGGCTTTCTGGGGAGCACGAGGCATAGAGAACCACACCTACTTCGATGCTTCCGTCATGATTATCACCTTCGTGCTAACCGGCCGACTCTTGGAGGAACGCGCCAAGCACAGCACTGCCTCTGCCATACGCTCGCTGATGAGCCTGCAGCCAAAGACCGCCCACGCCGTGGTCGACGGTTCCCCCGTCGACATCCCCATCTCTGCCGTACAGAAAGGCGACATCCTCGAAGTACGCCCCGGCGAGAAGATTCCCGTTGACGGCACCGCATGCGACGGTTCTGCCGTCGCAAAAACAGTCGCAAAAATAGACGAAAGCATGATGACCGGCGAAGCCGCCCCCGTGGAGAAGCAAAAAGGCGACCGCCTTCTGGCGGGCACCATCGTCAAGGAGGGCAGCCTCTCCATGCGTGCCGAAGCCGTGGGCAAGCAGACCGTGCTGGCCAACATGATACGGATGGTGCAAGAAGCACAAGGCTCCAAGGCACCCGTACAGCGCACCGTCGACCGCATAGCTCTCATCTTCGTGCCTGCCGTCGTCGGTCTCTCACTGCTCACCTTCGCCCTCTGGTTCATCATCGGTGGTCAGGAGCAGCTGCCTCAGGCCATCCTCTCTGCCATCTCCGTACTGGTCATAGCCTGTCCCTGCGCCATGGGACTGGCCACGCCCACCGCCTTGATGGTAGGCATTGGCAAGGCCGCACAGAAGAATATTCTCATCAAGGATGCCACTGCACTGGAACAACTGCACCGTGTCGACGCCATGGTGGTAGACAAGACGGGAACCATCACGAGACCTTCGCTGGAAAGTGACGGCATAGAAACGCTATCTCCACATGCCTCTGAGGTCATGGCTACCCTACAGCAGCAGGGCATCGAGGTCCACATGATGAGTGGCGACCGCGAGGAGCGCGTAGCCCCCATCGCCAGGGAGGCTGGCATCAGCCACTACATGTCGCAGGTGCTGCCACAGGACAAGGAGAACCTGGTGAAACAGCTACAGCAGGAAGGACACACGGTAGCGATGGTGGGCGACGGCATCAATGACTCGCAGGCACTGGCCACTGCCGATGTCAGCATCGCTATGGGCAAAGGCACCGACGTGGCGATGGACGTGGCACAGGTGACGCTGATGGCCAACGACCTGCGCCGCATACCTGAAGCCATAGTGCTCTCAAGGAAGACGGTTGGCATGATTCACCAAAATCTGTTCTGGGCCTTTATATATAATATGGTGTGCATCCCGCTGGCTGCCGGCCTACCCTATCTCTTCGGCCTGCAATGGCAAATCACGCCCATGCTCGCCTCGGCCCTCATGGCTTTCAGCAGCGTCAGCGTCGTGCTGAACAGCTTGCGTCTGGCAGGAACAGCGGGTCTTCAGGCATCACCATGACTGGTGCTGTCTGGTAGGCCTGCATAATCTTGGCAGGAACATACTCGTTGGGCACCACCAGGCGGAACATATATTCGCGGAACCAGCGGTCGGTCATAATCAGGCAGCCCTGCTGTCCCCAGGAAGCACCCCAAGAGTTTTCCACCTTCCATTTCTTAGCTTTACCCTTGCTGTCCAAATCTACAGCCGTCAGCGTCATGGCATGCGTCGAACCGCTGTCGAAGGTAGCGATGCGCTGGGCCTTATCCATGCCAAAGGTAGTGCCGAAGAGCGAGCCGTAGTCGAAGTTCTCCGTGTCGGCATAACCACGCTTGCGGTCGAGCATCTTACCTACGTCATACGAGCTGTACAGCTTGTGACCGGCCTTCAGCGTGGCAATGGCCATCGCCTCGATATCGTCCATCGGTAAGTTGACGTATTTCCAGTTATGTCCGTCGTAGGTGTGGCGGTCGTATTCCACCTCGTAGGTCTTGTAGTATTCACGGCGAGGATCGTTCATCACCATGATAAACGAGCCGTTCAGCTTCTTGCCACCCATCAGCTCCTCATAGAACGACATCGGTGTGTACTCTTTGGGCTCGCCCGAAGTGCCTTTCTCGTTTTTGAAGGCATAGGTGAACTTCTGAGGAGGCTCGCCGATAGTGTACACCAGCATGTGGTATATCTGTGTCAGCATGCGCGTCTTAGCCTTCTCCAGTGCCGAGGTCTTCTTGCCTTTCTTCACCATCTCGCGCAACTGCAGACCATACTCCCGCAACTTCGACGAGATGAGCGCACGGGCCTTCGTCGTATTGTCGCTCGAATAAGTCTCGGGCATCACCTCGCGAGGCACCATGCCGTACTTGTCGGCCAGGTCGGCTACACCACAGAACGTGCCGCCGTCGCCTATCGGATGGTGGAAGAAGAACTGCACGCGCTGGTCGTCAATGGGTTTCTCTGCCGTGTCGATAACGCCTTGCAGCATCAGGTTGGCCTTTTCCAACTGATCCCAGAAGAAGAGGTAGGCTTGCGAGAAGTCCACCAGCAGCGTGTCGGTACGCAGGTTGAAGTCACCGCGCAGCACGTTCATGCCCGAGAACATCCAGCAGCGTCCCGACTGCTTCTGGTCGGTGATAGACTGCCTTTTCGTCTCCACGCTGAAGTGCGTGTCAAGCGCTGCCGAGTTCTGGTAGCTCTTCGACAGGTCATCAATATTATTACTGGCTATAGCGTTCACGAGGGCACGGTCTGTAGCCGACATCTTCTGCTCCTTCTGAATCTCACTGAGCATCTTCTTCGAGATGCCTCCTTCCTTCTGTGCCTGGGCAGTGAGTGCCATACACAAGCTGATCAATAGAACTGTTTTCTTCATACTCTCTCAGATTTTTGCAGGCAAATATACAACATTTATTTTGAATGACCAATTATTCCAGTATATTTTTTCGATGAAGGAGGGCAAGGCGTTCATTTTGCCTTGCCCTCTTACGCGCACCAATCATGTAGCGAATGGTCAGTTTTCAGTAGGATAATCGGCCGCATAATTGGGGTTTTAGCGGCCCGTTCTTACCTGATGAACAGCAATTCCCTGTACTTCGGCAACGGCCAGAGACCGTCATCGACGAGGAGTTCGAGCTTGTCTATCTGATAGCGTATGTCGTCGAACTTAGGCTCTACGGTGTCGTGGTAGGCGATGGCCTTCAGGTGTTCATCGTCTATCTTGTTGGCCTTCTTGCGTGCCTCGACCAGCTCTTCCACGCCTTTCTCTATAGCACTGGTACGCTCGGCTATCTCCCTGACGATCTTCTTGTTGCGCTCAGAGAGCTGATTGGCAGTGTCGGCAGGGAACACGACGGCCATGTTGCAGACATTCTGTAGCAACTGCGTCTGATAGCGGGTGGCCACGGGGATGATGTGGTTCATGGAGAGGTCGCCCAGTACGCGGGCCTCAATCTGAATCTTCTTCGTGTAGGTCTCCCACTTCACCTCGTTGCGGGCCTCCAGCTCCTTGCGGGTCATCACGCCCAGGCTCTCGAACATCCGGATGCTAGAATCGTCGAGATAGCGTTCGAAAATCTTCGGGCACGACTTCTCCACGTCGAGACCACGGCGTGCAGCTTCCTCCACCCACTCGTCGCTGTAGCCGTTGCCGTCGAAGCGGAT
>JAFUSV010000082.1 GCA_017467565.1 Prevotella sp. | reverse complement strand
ATCTAGGAATAGATTATTTATGGATGACAGTCATCGCGATGACTGCTTTATTCTTGCAGAGAATAAAGGTTTAATTTTGTTTGAAGAATCTTGAAAACGCCGAGCAGCGAGAACAGAGCCAAACTTGTTTGAGCTTTGTCGAGTCGTGAGAAGGTTCGAGGTACTCAAAACTAGTTTTCAGAGTTCTTCCAATAAAATGAAACTCATCATCCATCAATAATCTTTCCGTGATTTCCGTGATTTCTGTGTGACATAATTCATAAGATTTTTAAAATAGATTTTCTTAAGATTTTGAGGCCTGAAAAGGCCGACCCAATAAGAAGTCTGTGATTTCCGTGATTTGACTTCGTCTTCCTCTGTTGCGACTTGGCAATGT
This sequence comes from Prevotella sp., assembly GCA_017467565.1. Lineage (GTDB taxonomy): Bacteria > Bacteroidota > Bacteroidia > Bacteroidales > Bacteroidaceae > Prevotella. The sequence continues at coordinate 2,939 of JAFUSV010000082.1, read as the reverse complement.
CTGAGCAAGCTCACATTGCTCTCGCTGCTCCATCGGTTCTGTGTGATGCCCTTACCGGGAGCACCCCTCATACTATAGCCCTCCCCCTCTATATAGAGGGGAGGGCATGTATAGAGGGGGTGCTCACCGGTAGGCAGTAGCAGTTACGTGGTACTACAGCTCCAGGTCCTGGTCGTGAATCTCGTGCCAGGGCAGACCCTGCTTGTTCAGCTGCTCCATGAAGGGATCGGGATCGAACTCCTCGACATTGAAGACGCCGGGCTTGCGCCACAGACCCTTGCAGAACATCATGGCACCGATCATGGCTGGCACACCCGTGGTGTAGCTGACGCCCTGCATGCCCGTCTCCTCGTAGGCAGCACGGTGCGAGCAGTTGTTATAGACATAATACGTGTGCTCCTTGCCGTCCTTGAGTCCGCGGATGCGACAGCCGATGGAGGTCTCGCCCTCATAGTTCTCGCCCAGGTCCTGCGGGTTGGGTAGCACGGCCTTGAGGAACTGCAGCGGCACGATGTTGACCTTCACCGTCCGGCCTGAGCCGTCGGCCAGCGGAGCCTCGTAGGTCACCTCGTCGATGCGGCTCATGCCGATGTTCTGTATCACCTCCAGATGCTTGAGGTACTGCTGGCCGAAGGTCATCCAGAAGCGCGCACGGCGGATGGTGGGGTAGTTGATGACCAGCGACTCTATCTCCTCGTGGTGCAGCAGGTAGCTGTCGCGAGGACCGATGTTGGGGTAGGTCAGGTCCTTGTGTATCTCCAGAGGCTCGGTCTCCACCCATTTGCCGTCTTCCCAGTAGAGTCCTTTCTGCGTGATTTCGCGGATGTTGATCTCGGGGTTGAAGTTGGTGGCGAAAGCCTTATGGTGGTCGCCGGCATTGCAGTCAACGATGTCCAGATACTGTATCTCGTCGAAGTGGTGCTTGGCTGCATATGCCGTGAAGATACTGGTGACACCCGGGTCGAAGCCACAGCCGAGGATGGCTGTCAGCCCAGCCTCGCGGAAACGGTCGCGGTAGGCCCACTGCCATGAGTATTCGAAGTGGGCCTCGTCCTTCGGCTCGTAGTTGGCCGTGTCCAGATAGTTGCATCCGCAGGCCAGGCAGGCCTCCATGATGGTGAGGTCCTGATAGGGTAGGGCCAGGTTGATGACCAGCTCGGGCTGGTAGTCGGAGAAGAGTGCCTTGAGCTGCTCCACGTCGTCGGCGTCGACCTGTGCCGTACGGATGGGCATGTCGTAGCCCTTGGCATGGATAGCTGCCACCAGCTGGTCGCACTTCTGCTTGCGGCGGCTGGCTATCATAAACTCTGTGAATACGTCAGCATTCTGCACAATCTTGAATGCTGCTACTGTAGCGACGCCACCGGCGCCAATCATTAGTACTTTTGCCATAGTTGAATTATTTATTTAATATCGTAACATCCATACGGTTAAAGGGGAACATGAATCCACGCTCCTTAAGTTTCTGATAGACAGTCTCGTTCATGTAGCCGTTGACGGCCCAGTAGTTAGTGCCCAGACACCAGCAGCGGGTGGTCACCGAGACACCGCTGTCGCCCAGCTTGGTCAGTCCTATCCAGGGTTCTGCCACCACGGGAGAATCGTCCACAGGACCTTGAAGGATGTCGGCATTCTGGTCGATGATGGTACGGATGGCCTTCTTCACCTCCTCGTAGTCGGTGCCGTAGGCAAACTGAAACTCCTGGTCCACGCGGCGGTACTTCTCGGTAGAGTAGTTCTTCATAGAGCCTGTCGACAGCCCGCCATTGGGGATGATGATGGTCTGAGCATCGTTGGTACGAATGATGGTGTTGAATATCTGTATCTCCTTCACGGTGCCGGCGTAGCCCTGGGCCTCGATGTAGTCACCCACCTTGAAGGGCTTGAACAGCAGTATCATCACACCGCCTGCAAAGTTCTGCAACGTGCCGCTCAGGGCCATGCCGATGGCGACGCCTGCCGAAGCAAACAGGGCGATGAACGACGAGGTCTCGATGCCGAGTATGGACACGATGATGATGACCAGCGTGAACCACAACACGACGTTGACGATGCTGGCGAGGAAGGTGTGGAGTGACTTCTCCACCTTGCTGCGCTCCATCAGCTTGGTGATGAGACGTATCAGTCGCTTGATGATCCATTTACCAATGAAGTAGACAATAAAGGCTACAATCAGATTCTTGCAGAATCCCAGTGCCCACTGACCTAACATAGAGTAGGTCTCGGGCGAAAGCATTTTTTCAAACATTACTTAATCTAATACCAATTATCAATTATCAATTCTCAATTATCAATTCTCCATAGTGATCTCATCACTCCTTATCCCCAGTGCTGCCATGAGCGAGTAGCCCAGCAGCTCTTGGCGGAAGGGGGCGCACGACGTGGGTTGCATGGTGAAGAGCGTGACATGCTTCTGCTCAGGGTCCACGTCTTTCAATGCCTGGCGCACCTCCCGGCAGAGCGTGTCGCTGGCGATGACCATCAGCCGCTGCACTTCGGGCTGCGAGCCAGCCAGTCGCACCGTGTCCAGTAGCAGGTCGTCCTCGGAGACCATCCCTTCGGTAGTGACGGCATAGAATACAAACTCGCCCAGATGACTCTTGAAGGCCTGGCCATTCAGTTCTGTGGCGTAGATGCCAGGCATGAAGTTGTTCATCTGTTGCTGTCGGGTATGGTGTATCAGCACCACTGCCGTCTCGTGTTCACCTTCGCGTAGTCCTCCGTCCAGTGCTACACATTCCACCCATCGCGGCATGTCAGCCTTAGGTATCTGGCGGCCTATCATACGCTCAAAGTTGACTGTCAGGTCGAAAGCCACGCTGTCCACGTAGTCGGCATCTGCAATAATGACGTTTTCCGTCCATTTCGTATCTTTCATGCGCTATATAACTAAGGTTAGTGACCCCACCCCTGCCCCTCCCCTACAAGGGAGGGGAGCT
>JAFUSV010000081.1 GCA_017467565.1 Prevotella sp. | reverse complement strand
TGCATCGCACGGCCAGCACGGCTACCTGCAGGATGTGGGGCAGGTCTATCTGCTCTATCACGGGTGTCAGGGCAATGAAGAGTACCAGCACCGCGGCATAGACCAAATAGAGCCTGGTGTAGCCTTTCTTCTTTCGGAAGAGCAGCCACAGCAGCAGCGGCAGGGGATTGAAGGGTACTACATACCAGTTGCCCGACGCACCATACAGGCTGGAGAAGAAGGTCATGTAGCAGATGAACAGTCCTGCCAGCGTCTGAGCTATCATCAGCACGATGTCTACTGCGCGGATCCGCTGGGAAGCTATCAATATCGAACACAAAACCGTCAAAAACGAACCAATGTTGATTTTTCGGGGTACAGGGCACAGGAATACCTCCACACTTTTTAACTGGAAGACTGCGAGATAAAGTCCTTAGGAAGCAGGCCAAACTGCTTCTGGAAACACTGCGTGAAGTAGCTGGGCGAACTGAATCCTACCATGTAGCACACCTCATTGACACGTGAGTCGCCCTGCTTGAGTATCTGTGCGGCACGCTTCAGCCGTTCCACCTTGATATAATTATTGGGTGTGAGGTTGAACAGACCCCGCATCTTTCGGTTCAGGTTGGTGCGGCTCATGAACAGCAGGCGTGCCATCTCATTGATGTCGAAGTCGCTGTCGGTCAGATGGTCGGCCATGACCTGCTCCAGGCGTTGCATGAATTCCTTGTCGGTCTTGCTGATAGAGACGGTATCCTGCAGGAGGAAAGGCGAGCTGGCGTAGGCCTGCTTGATGCTCTGACGTGACCGCAGCAAGTTTTGTATGACGCTGAGCAGATAGTCCATCGAGAAGGGTTTCTCGATGTAGCTGTCGGCTCCGCTCTCCATGCCCTCCACCTTGGCTGAGTCGAGCGTGAGTGCGGTGAGCAGGATGAAGGGTATATGGCTGGTGTTCACGTCCTCCTTCACTTGTCGGCACAGCTCAAAACCGTCTATGGGTTCCATCATGATGTCCGAGACGATGATGTCTACCTCATTGTCGGCCAGCACCTGCAGGGCCTGCTGCCCGTTGTCGGCAGTGAGTACATGGTATTGGCGCATCAGGTGTTTCTTCTCGTAGGTCTGCAGCGAGGCATTGTCTTCGACGATGAGCACCAGGGGCTGCTGCTCGTCGGGTTTGGCAACGTTGGGGTCCGAGGTGCTTTCCTCATCCTCCTGACCGTCGTCAGCCGACGAGAAGTATTCCTTCTGCTCGATGGGCAGCTTCAGGCAGAACACGTTGAGGGTATCATCGTCGAGGATGTCCAGCTGTCCGCTGTGGAGTTCGGCCAGCGAGCGTGCCAGCGCCATGCCGATGCCAGTACCGGTCTGTGCCTCTGCAGTCTCGGCACGATAGAACGGCAAGAATATCTGCGACCGTAACGTAGCAGGAATCAGCGGACCGTCATTGCGGGTGACAAGCACCACCTGGCCGTCGTGCTGACGCAACTCTACCTGCACGATGTGGTCACAGTACTTCGTGGCGTTGGTCATCAGATTGCTCACTATCTTAGTGAAGGCCTCGCTGTCCACGTAGGCATACAGTGGCTGGTCGGGCATGGAGATGGTGGCCGTGATGCCCCGTTGACTGATGACGGGCTTGAATCGCACATAGACATCGCTGACCAGTTGGCCGATGTTGCAGCGCTGGAAACTGAGCCGCAGTCCGTCGCGCTCTATCTTGCGGAAGTCAAGCAACTGGTTGGTGAGGTTGAGCAGGCGCGTCACGTTCTGGTCCATGATGTGCAGGTTCTCACGCTCGTTCTCATCGCTCACGTCTTTCTGAAGGATGTCGGTCAGCGGGCCCTTGATGAGGGTCAGTGGGGTACGTATCTCGTGGGCTACGTTGGTGAAGAAATTGATCTTGCTCTGATAGAGTTCCTGTTGCTGCTCGTGCTCGAACTTCTCCATAGCCAGCTGTCGGTTCAGGCGTGAGCGTTGCGTCAGGTAGCGATAGGCCAGCAACACGGCCACGGCAGCTACCAGCAGATAGATGAGCCAGGCCCACCACGTATTGTACCACGGCTGGCAGATAATGATGTCGATAGTCAGTGGGATGGCAGTCTTCTCGCTGTTGGTCATGTCACACACACGCAGCGTATAGTGTCCGGCAGGCAGGTTGGTGTAGCGTATGTAGTTGTCGCTGTAGAGGTGCTGCCACTGGTGGTCGAAGCCCTCGAGCATATACTTGATATGACGTGTCTGGGCATCGCGATACGACAGCACGGCAATCTTGATGGCCAGCGAGTTCTGGTCGTAAGGCAGGGTCAGATGGTGGGTTTCCGTGATGCTCTGCCGTAAAGGTGAGCCCGGTGAATAATTGTCTACGACTTTCCCCTGAAGCATCAGCTCCGTAGCGACAATAGCCGGTGCCGACGAGAGGCCCAGGAAACTCTCGGGCGAGAAGGTGACCAGACCCGTCTGGCAACCTAAATAAATGAGACCCGTACTGCTGCACAGGGCTGAGTTACGTGAGAAGTTATTATTCAGCAGACCGTTGTCTGTGGTGTAAATGCGTGTGGCAGCATTCTCTGGATTATAGCATACTAAGCCCTCGTTGGAAGTCAGCCACAGCAGCCCTTCGCCATCCTCCACCATGCCCTGCAGCACCCGTATGGCCTGATAGCTGGGGATGGACACGGAGATGAAACGCTGGCGGGCTGCGTCGTAGCGGCTCGCTCCGTTGCCGTCGGTGATGGCCCACACATCGCCATGCGATGTCTCATAGAGTCCCACCACATTGTTGCCCGGCAACGTCGACGAAGACTCGGCAAAGCACTGCCACTCACTGCTCCCGGCGCGTCGCATATAGACACCATGGTCATAGACGGCTACCCAGAGGTTGTGGGCATGGTCTTCCATGATGTCGTACACGATGTGCTGCGGCAGGTCTTTTATCTGGAAAAACTGGTCGGACGTGCGCTCGTAGCAATAGAGACCGCCCAGTGTGCCTACGTAGACATGGCCATCGGCAGTCCGTGTGATAGAGAAGATGTTGTTGTCGTGCAGATGTCCTTCCTTGCCTATTACCTGCTGGTAGTTGCGCAACAGACGACCTGTAGCGGCATCGAGCACCTTCAGGCCAGAGGCGAAGGTGCCTACCCACAATTCGTCATTGACGATACACAGGCACTGTATGTTGGGAAACGAGGCACTGGCCTCAACAAAGGTGAACTGATTGTCCCTGGGCGAGAAGCGGTTCAGTCCGCCATCTTCAGTTCCCACCCAGACCGTACCGTCGGCTGCCTCGGCCAACTGTCCTACCCTGCGTCCATGCAACGCCCCCGGACGGTCTACGCGGGGAATATAGTTGCTGAAGGCATAGGACATGGAAGGGGCATAGTTGACGCCACCGAAGTAAGAACCTACCCAGATGCCGCCGTCCTTGTCACGGAACACCGTCTGCAACGAGTTGTCCGACAGCGAAAAGGGATTGGTGGCCTCGTAGGTGTAGTGGCTGACACTCCGTTCATATAGATTGTAGGCATAAAGGCCATTCTCCGTAGCTACAAGCAGTTCGTCGCCACTCTGTATCATGCTGTGGGCATAGACGCTCTTGCCATCGGCCTCAGAGATGAGCGGGGTGAGACGTTTTTCGCTGATATTGAGTTCGGCAAGTCCCAGCATCGATGAACACAGGTAGAGCAAGCCTTTGTCCGTAGGCACCATGCCCGTAATGGTCTGCCGGTCGAGTACCATCTGGCCGCTGACATCCTTGAAACCGACGATGGTCTTAAACTGATTGCGGGTGTAGGCCAGCCCTCCTTCGAAGAAACCTATCCATATCGTCTGGCCTTCGTCGATGCAGATACTCGACACCGTGGGATAGCCATCTAACAGATGATAGGTCAGCACACCGCTCTGATGGTCGTAGACATAGACACCCTGACCTATGAGTGAAATGACGGTCAGGTTGTCACGCCCCGTGATGACGTTCACTTGTCCCGTCACCCGTTTGCCGTCCTTGGTCTGTACATCGAAACGGCGAAATGTGTCGGTAGCGGGCGAGTAGATATAGACACCATGCTCAGTGCCCACCCACAACTGGTGGTCGGGAGCCTCGTAGATGACGCCGATACGTCCGTTGCCCAGTCCGTGGGACAGCTGGCTCTTGTGGTAGACCTTGAACGAATGGCCGTCGAAACGGTTCAGGCCATAGTGCGTGCCAAACCACATGAACCCCATGCTGTCCTGTGCGATGGCCATCACGGAGTTCTGCGACAGTCCCTTCTGGGTGTCATAATGGCGAAACTGGTAGCTGGAACCCTTAGCTTTGCCGACGCTGACAGCCATCATCAAGATGCATGCCATCAGCCAGAAGCGGCAGGATAACAGTCTCTTGTTTATTGTTGTCGTCATGTTACGATGATGATTATATAAAGAAGTAGACCATCCTGTCAATAACGACTAACAGGGGCACCCTATCTTAATGATTTTTAACTCTGACACCGCCTGTTACTCAGCCTTCTTGGTCTTGGTGGCCCAGATGAAGTAGGCAATGAGCAGCAGGTAGGCTACGAGGGCAAGGAGCTCGGAGAGGCGGTTGTTCATCCACTCACTGTCCACCAGGTTGATGCCGCCGAAGCGCATCAAGGCACTGACCACACCCATCAGGGCACCACCGGCAATGAAGCCGCTGGCTATGAGCGTGCCCTTCTCGCCGCGGGCGTCGTTGACAGCCTTGTCCTTCGAACGGCTGGTGACATACCACTGGATGCCGCCACCGACGAGCAGCGGCAGATTGAGCTGCAGGGGGATGAACATGCCCAGGGCGACAGCCAGGGCAGGCATGCCGCAGAAATTGATGATGAGCGCCAGGAGAGCACCGATGCCGTAGAGCAACCAGGGCGCACCCTCGCCGTTCATCACAGGCTCGATGACGGCAGCCATGGCGTTAGCCTGCGGGGCTGCCAGCTCGCCGGAGGCAAAGCCGTAAGTCTCGTTGAGCAGCATGATGACACCACCCACGGTGGCTGCCGACACCAGCGTGCCCAGGAATTTCCAGGACTCCTGCTTGCGGGGCGTCGTGCCCAGCCAGTAGCCTATCTTCAGGTCGGTGATGAAAGCACCTGCCATAGACAGGGCCGTACAGACGACACCACCCATGATGAGGGCTGCCAGCATGCCGCCCGTGCCCTTCATGCCGATGGCTGAAAGGACGACGGAAGCCAGGATCAACGTCATCAGCGTCATACCGCTGACGGGATTGCTACCCACAATGGCGATGGCATTGGCGGCCACAGTGGTAAACAGGAAGGCAATGAACGTGACGAGCAAGATGCCTACGACGGCAAACATCAGATTGTGCATCACGCCCAGCCAGAAGAAGACAAACGTCACGGCTAAGGACACCAGGGCAGCTATGGCAATGAAGCGGAACGACAGGTCGCGCTGGGTGCGCACCTGCTCGGCACCGCCACCGGCACTGCCACGCAGTTCCTTGCCAGCCAGCGAGACGGCACTCTTGATGATGCCCCACGACTTCACGATGCCGATGATGCCAGCCATGGCGATGCCGCCAATGCCTATGCTGCGGGCATAGGTGAAGAAGATGTCCTCGGCCGACATCTCGCCGACGGTCTGCGTCACGGTCACGCCGCCTACGGCCAGCACCTGGTCGTGGAACAACAGCGACAGTCCCGGGACGATGAGCCACCACACGGCCACTGATCCCAGACAGATAAACATGGCATATTTCAGTCCGATGATATAGCCCAGACCCAGCACGGCTGCCGATGTGTTGAGCTTGAACACCAGCTTGGCCTTCTCGGCGATGGTCTCTCCAAAGCCCACCATACGGCTGGTCACCTGCTCGTTCCACCAGCCAAAGGTAGAGACGATGAAATCATAGAGACCACCTACGAGTCCTGCTATCAGCAGGGGCTTGGCCTGCGACCCTCCCTTCGAGCCGCTCACCAGCACCTGAGTGGTAGCCGTAGCCTCGGGGAAGGGATACTTGCCGTGCATATCTTTCACGAAATACTTGCGGAAGGGTATCAGGAAGAGGATGCCCAGCACGCCGCCGAGGGCTGAAGCCATGAATACCTGAATAAACGAAGCTGACATCTCGGCACCGTACTTGGCCTGCAGAATATAGATGGCGGGCAGGGTAAAGATGGCACCGGCGACGACGGCACCCGAACAGGCACCTATAGACTGGATGATGACATTCTCGCCCAAGGCCTTGTTACGCTTGGCAGCCGTAGAGACGCCTACGGCGATGATGGCAATGGGGATGGCGGCCTCGAACACCTGACCCACCTTCAGTCCCAGGTAGGCGGCTGCAGCTGAGAACAGCATGGCCATCAGCACACCCCATGTCACCGACCACGTATTCACCTCGGGGTAGTTGCCCTGGGGTGACATCAGCGGTTCGTACTCTTCTCCGTCTTTCAGCTCCCGGAAGGCGTTCTCGGGCAGCTGCTCTTTGATTTCGTAATGATCCATAATAGTATAAAAGATGTGTTTAATATTCCTGGCGGGTGGTCGCCGTTTCATCGGAAAACCGCTGCAAAGATAATGCTTTTTTCCCAAACAGCATGCAGTATTCACCAAAAAGTTTACGAATTGCTTGGCTGTTCAAACTTTTTGACGTACCTTTGCACTCGCCAAAACAGACATTATGCTCGTCTATTTGAACACACAGACGCTGTCAGACTATCAATAGAAACAACAAAATATGGAATCAATCTTTTTTCTGGGGTTCAACCTCTATGCATGGATCACCATCGCTACCGTACTCTCGATGTTCAGCATCCTGCTGTTCACGAAGATACGTGCCGACATGGTGTTTCTCGGTGCCATAGCCATCCTGTTCGTCACTGGCGTGCTCGATGCCAAGGAAGCCTTCTCGGGCTTCAGTTCCACATCGGTGGTCATCATCGGTGTGCTGTTTGTCGTAGTGGCTGGACTGACGCACACAGGCGTGCTGCAATGGATAGTCAAGCACTTGCTGGGGCAGCCGAAGACCTACTCCAAGACGGTCGTCCGACTGATGCTGCCTGTAGCTGCACTCAGCTCTTTCCTCAGCAACACGACGGTGGTGACGCTCTTCGTGGGCATCGTCAAGATGTGGTCGAAGAAACTGGGCATATCGCCTTCGAAACTGCTGATACCCCTCAGCTATGCCTCTGGCATGGGAGGTGTATGTACGCTGATTGGCACACCGCCCAACCTGATTATCTCTGGACTCTATGCCGACAGCACCGGCACGACCATGAACGTGCTGGCAACGACCATACCCGGCCTGTTCTGCCTCTTCGTCGGCATACTCTCCATCATCGCGCTGCGCAAGCTGCTGCCCGACCGCAAGGCACCTGACTCGGCCTTCGAGTCAACGTCTGACTATACGGTGGAGATGCTGGTGCCTTCGGACAACAAGCATATCGGACAGACCATCAGCGAGGCAGGACTTGCCGAGGTGAGAGGCGGCCGGCTGATAGAGCTGATACACTACGACACGGTCATTTCGCCCGTCGCTGCCGACGAGCCTGTGATGGGTGGCGACCGTCTGGTATATGCCGGACAGGTGGACGAGATTCTGGACCTGCGCAAGAGCCACGGGCTGGTGAACGCCGACCACCACGTATTCTCAATGAGCGAGATAGAGAAGAACCGCCAGTTCCACACGGCCTACGTCACCTTTGGCAGCAGCCTGATAGGCACAAGCATAAGCGACAGCAGCCTGGAGAAAGACAACAACATGGTACTTGTGGCTGTGGCACGCAGCGGACAGCGCATCGAGCAGTCGCCACGCGAGGTGAAGCTACAGGCTGGCGACACACTGCTCCTTGAATGTCCTGCCAAGGTGAAGGTCAACACGGAGGCGCTGTCGTCGCAACTACAGTTCTTCGACTCGGCACAGGTGCCTCACATCGGTCGCAAGACCATTCTCTCTACGACTATCATGACGGCTATGGTGGTGCTCTCGGCCCTGGGAGTCATCCCTCTCTTGCAGTGCGCCTTCCTCGCAGCCTTTGCCATGCTGCTGACACGCTGCTGCACCACCGACCAGGCCATGAAGGCCATCAACTGGGACATCCTCATGGTGTTTGCGGGCTCTGTGGTACTGGGATTAGCCATCCAGAAGACGGGCATCGCCGAGCGCCTGGCATTTGGCATCCTCGATGTCTGCGGCACCAATCCCATTGTGGTGATGACGGCCATCTGCCTGGTAGGCACCTTCATCACCGAGTTCATATCTAACACGGCGGCGGGAGCTATGTTCTTCCCCATCATGTACGAGGCAGCCGAGAAACTGGGTTACGAGCCCTATACGTTCCTGATAGCCCTGATGATCAGCGTCAGCAGCAGCTTCGCCACGCCGATAGGTTCGCCCACTCACATGCTGGTCTATGGTCCTGGCGGCTACCGTTTCAGCGACTTCATGCGCATCGGTCTGCTGATGAACCTCATCATCCTGGCTGCCAATATTCTCATAGTCAACATTGTCTATCCATTGACTCCGCTGCATTAACCCTTCCCCCATCCCCTCCCCCCAATGGAGGGGATTTTTCTTATGGGGACTATTTGATACGACCGATGCGTTCGAGGGCTTCCGTCAGGAGGGCACGGGGACAGGCGATGTTCAGGCGGATGTAGCCTTCGCCCGACTGCGGGCCGTACATGGTGCCGGGGTTGACCCATACGTTGGCCTCGCGCAGCAGGTGGTCGGCATACTGCTGGGAGGTCATGCCCGTGCGGGTGATGTCGACCCAGGGCAGGTAGGTGCCTTCGAGGGAGCAGATGCTCCACTGGGGGAGGTGCTTTGTGGCAAAATCACAAAGCGCAGTGTAGTTGGCCCAGAGGTATTCGCAGAGGGCGTCTATCCAGTCTTCGCTTTCATTATAGGCAGCCTTGAGGGCTACGGGACCGAAGGGGTTGAGGTCGCACAGCTCGTTGATATTGATGGCACGGTCCAGGCGACGGCGCCACTCGGGCTGCGCACAGATGATGTTGGCCGTCTGCAGACCGGCGATGTTGAACGACTTCGAGGGTGAGTTGAGGATGACGCTGTTCTGCCTGCAAGCCTCGCTGACAGCCGCAAAGGGCAGGAAACGATGGCCGGGCATGATGAGCTCGCAATGAATCTCGTCGCTGACCACCTTGACTTGGTGGCGCATGCAGATGGCATTCATGTGCTCCAGCTCCTCTCGTGTCCATACACGGCCCGTGGGGTTGTGGGGGTTGCAGAGCAGGAAGACGGTGCATTTCTCGTCGGCACAGCGGGACTCGAAGTCCTGCCAGTCTATCTGGAAGGTGTTGCTGTTGCGGGAAAACCGCAACACACACTCGGAGACCTCGCAGCCATTATTGCGGATGGAGGAGAAGAAGCAGTTGTAGTCGGGCGAAAGGATGAGCACCTTCTCGCCGGGCATGGTGAGGGCCTTGATGGCCACCGACATGGCGGGCACGACACCAGTGGTGTAAAGAATCTCTTCACGACGTATGGTCCACTGGTGGCGACGCTGGAACCAGGAGATGACGGCTTCGTAGTAGTCGTCCTCTACCACCGTATAGCCGAAGACGCCATGCTCGGCACGCTTCCTGACTGCCTCCTGAATGGCGGGTGCAGCCTTGAAGTCCATGTCGGCTACCCAGAGAGGAATAAGTAAAGACTCTCCCCCTACCCCTCCCTGTGAGGGAGGGGAGTACGTGGACTGTGTGGGCGGCTGTTCATCCCACTTGACGCACCCGGTACCACGGCGGTCTACTATCTCATCAAAGTCAAACATGATTATTTTCGTAATGGCGTTATGATGCTATTATTTTGAGGCTGTCTCTATGACGCAGTTATTCGGGGCCTTCACGTTCTTGTCGATGGTGATGCTGCCGATGGAGTCAGCCACGATGTGGCCGCTGGACGGGTTCTTGATATTCTCAATGTGTCCACTGATGCGGGCCTGGACGTCGCTGTATTCGAAGACGCGGTCGCAGTCGGGAGCAAAGGTGCAGTCCTCGAGCACGAGGTTGTCGGCATATCAGAGCAGCTGTTCGCCTGCCAGCTGACAGTTGACCAGCCGTACTTTCTTAGAGTGCCAGGCCAGGTACTAGACATCGAGGACGGAGTCGTAGATGGTGATGTTCTCGCACTCCCAGAAGGAGTCCTTGGTCACGATGTGGGCATTGCGCAACTCTACATTCTTGCAGTACTGGAAGACGTACTTTGAATCGCTCTTCAGCCCGTCTATCTTGATATTCTCAGAGAACATGAAGGGATAGGTGCCGTCGTGCAGCTCCAGGTTGCGGGCCTCGATGTTGCGGCAGCGCCAGAAGGTCTCGTCGGCATCGTTGATGACGACGTTCTCGAGGTACATGTCGTGCATCTCGCGGAACATCTTCGGGCCATCAATGCGGGTATTGCGCATGTCCATATTGTCGCTGTACCAGAGTGCCGAACGTGCACCGACGTCAAACTGACAGCGGTTGATCTTAAATCCATGCACATGCCAGAAGGGGTATTTACCCCAGAAGCGGCAGTCCTCAGCCTCTATATTTGAACACTCCTTGATGGCACTCTCGCCATCGCCAATCGTCACTTCCTCCAATCGCACATTATGAGCCTCAAAGAGAGGGCGTTCACCCTCGAAATGTTGTTTCTTGATAGTTTCCATCTTGACAAGTAATCTGTTTTCTCTAGAATTTCGCGTGCAAAGGTACTAAAAAGTTTTATCAAAAAAAGCAATTTTCTCTGAAAAAGTTTTGTAATCTCAATAAAGTTTCCGAACTTTGCAGGCTGAAAATCATTATAACCTATTAAATCTGAAGTAATGGCTGAAAATTTGCAAGTGAAAGAACTCGACCAAGTTGTGGTTCGTTTCTCTGGTGATTCCGGCGACGGCATGCAGTTGGCCGGTAACATCTTTTCAACAGTCAGTGCCACCGTTGGCAATGGCATTTCCACCTTCCCCGACTATCCTGCCGATATCCGTGCCCCGCAAGGCTCGCTGACGGGCGTCAGCGGATTCCAGGTGCACATCGGTTCGGGAAAGGTCTATACCCCCGGCGACCTCTGCGACGTACTGGTAGCCATGAATGCAGCTGCCCTGAAAACACAGTACCGCTATGCTAAACCCGGTGCCACGATCATCATCGACACCGACTCCTTCGGTCCTAAAGACCTGGAGAAAGCACAGTTCAAGACCGAAGACTACCTAGGCGAGATGGGCATCGACGCCGACCGCGTGGTGTGCTGCCCCATGACACAGATGGTGAAAGCCTGCCTGGCCGACTCGGGCATGGACAACAAGGCCATGCTGAAGTGCCGCAACATGTTTGCCCTGGGACTGGTGTGCTGGCTGTTCAACCGCGACCTGCAGCTGGTAGCCAACTTCCTCCGTGAGAAATTCGCCAAGAAACCAGCCATAGCCGAGGCCAACATCAAGGTGATACAGGCCGGCTATGACTACGGACACAATACCCATGCCTCGGTACCTGCCACCTACCGCATCGAGTCGACAGAGAAGGTACCTGGCCGCTATATGGACATCACTGGCAATAAGGCCACAGCCTACGGCCTGATAGCCGCTGCCGAGCGTGCAGGGCTGCGCCTGTTCTTAGGCAGCTACCCCATCACGCCTGCCACCGACATTCTGCACGAGCTGGCCAAGCACAAGTCGTGCGGCGTCATCACCGTGCAGTGCGAGGACGAGATCAGCGGTGCTGCCTCGGCCATCGGTGCCTCGTTTGCCGGTGCACTGGCAGCTACCAGCACCTCCGGCCCCGGCATCTGCCTGAAGTCGGAAGCCATGAACCTGGCCGTCATCGACGAGCTGCCGCTGGTCATCATCGACGTGCAGCGCGGCGGTCCCTCGACGGGTCTGCCTACGAAGAGCGAGCAGACCGACCTGCTGCAGGCCCTCTACGGCCGCAACGGCGAGAGCCCCATGCCCGTCATCGCAGCCACCAGTCCTACCGACTGTTTCTATGCTGCCTACGAGGCTGCCAAGATAGCACTGGAGCACCTCACCCCCGTGGTGCTGCTCACCGATGCCTTCATCGCCAACGGCTCGGGTGCCTTCAAGCTGCCCGCGTCGATGGACGAGCTGCCCAAGATAGCTCCCCACTACGTCACACCTGAGCAGAAGGGGAACTACACGCCCTACGAGCGTGACCCCGAGTCGCTGGTGCGCTACTGGGCCATACCCGGACAGGAGGGCTATACCCACATCCTGGGCGGACTGGAGAAGGACGGACGTACGGGTGCCATCTCTACCGACCCCGAGAACCACGACCAGATGTGCCGTCTGCGTGCCCAGAAGGTGGCCCGCATCCCTGTGCCCGACCTCGAAGTGGAGGGCGACAAGGACGATGCCGACCTGCTCATCGTGGGCTTCGGCTCTACCTACGGTCATCTGCACAGCGCCATGGACGAGCTGCGCCGCCAGGGCAAGAAGGTGGCCCACGCCCAGCTGAAGTACATCAACCCGCTGCCTAAGAACACGGCCGACGTGCTCCTTAAATATAATAAGGTGGTGGTGGCCGAGCAGAACCTGGGTCAGCTGGCGGCCTACCTGCGTTCGAAGGTGGACGGCTTCGTCCCCTATCAGTTCAACGAAGTGAAAGGCCAGCCGTTCGTGGTGTCCGAACTCGTAGAGGCGTTCGAATGTATAATTAAGAGTTAAGAACTATCATTTTTAACGTGGTAGAAAAAGAATAAGCAATATGAGTAATTACAGTTTTCAAGATTATAAGAAAGGTCAGCCGCGCTGGTGTCCCGGCTGTGGCGACCACTTCTTCCTGGCATCGCTGCACAAGGCGATGGCCGAGGTAGGAGTAGCTCCATACGAGATGGCCGTCATCTCGGGTATAGGATGCAGCAGCCGTCTGCCCTACTACGTGAATACCTACGCCATGCAGACCATTCACGGTCGTGCCGCCGCCATCGCTACCGGTGCCAAGGTGGCCAACCCCGAGCTGTGCATCTGGCAGGTGAGCGGCGACGGCGACGGACTGGCCATCGGCGGCAACCACTTCATACACGCCATGCGCCGTAACATAGACCTGAACATCATCCTGCTCAACAACCGCATCTACGGTCTGACCAAGGGACAGTACTCACCCACGTCGCCACGAGGCTTCGTCTCGAAGTCGAGCCCCTACGGCACGGTGGAGGACCCCTTCCGCCCTGCCGAGCTGTGCTTCGGCGCCCGCGGCAAGTTCTTTGCCCGCTGCGTGGCCACCGATGCCCAGGAGACCGTCAACGTGCTCAAGGCAGCCTACGAGCACAAGGGTGCTGCCGTCACCGAGGTGCTGCAGAACTGCGTCATCTTCAACGACCACTGCCACGACGTGGTGTACAACAAGGAGGGCCGCAAGAAGAACGCCATCTACGTGCGCCACGGCGAGAAGCTCGTCTTCGGTGAGAACAATGAGTACGGACTGGTGCAGCAGGGCTTCGGCCTGAAGGTTGTCGAGATAGGCAAGGACGGCTACACGCTGGACGACATTCTGACCCACGACGCCCACTGCGAGGACAACACGCTGCAGCTGAAGCTCGCCATGATGTCGCCCGAGGACGGATTCCCCATCGCACTGGGTGTCATACGCGACGTCGCCGCCCCCACCTACGACCAGGCCGTGCACCAGCAGCTGGCTGAGGTCAGCGGCATGAAGAAATACCACAACTTCATGGAACTGCTGGAGACCAACGACATCTGGGAGGTGAAGTGACGACGACAACGGATGATTTTCATGACAACGGATGATTTTCATGACAACGGATGATTATTACGACAACGGATTACACGGATTACACGGATTCATTCGCAACAGAGAAGAATTTCGTGTCAATTCGAGTAATTCGTGGTTAAAGAAAAAATCCGTGTAATCCGTGTAATCCGTTGTCAAGAAAAAATTTCGTGTCAATTCGAGTAATTCGTGGTTAAAGAAAAAATTCGTGTCAATTCGAGTAATTCGTGGTAGAAGAAAATAAAATTTGTATCAATCATTAATAAATGTAATGGAGATGAAAATGAAAAAATTGTTTATTGCCGCCGTACTGTTTTTCACAGGTACAGCTGCCATGGTGGCTCAGCAGATGCAGATGCCACCCATCCCCGTGGACCCCGCTGTCAGAATAGGCAAGCTGGCCAACGGACTGACCTACTACATCCGCCACAACGAGTGGCCTGAGCATGTAGCCAACTTCTACATCGCACAGCGCGTAGGTTCTATTCAGGAGGACGAGTCCCAGCGTGGTCTGGCACACTTCCTGGAGCATATGGCCTTCAACGGCTCGGACAACTTCCCCAACAAGCCCGGCAAGAGCATCATCGACTTCACCCGCGGTCTTGGCGTAGAGTTCGGTAGCGACCTCAATGCCTACACAGGTATCGACCAGACCGTCTATCGCGTCTGCAACGTGCCTACGACAAAGGGCCAGGCTGCCATCGACTCCTGCATGCTCATCCTCAAAGACTGGTCGTGCGGACTGTCGCTCGAAGCCGAAGAGATTGACAAGGAGCGCGACGTCGTACACAACGAGTATCGCCTGGGTGAGAGTGCCAGCCAGCGTATGATTATGCGCACGCTGCCCCAGATATATCCCGGTTCGAAGTATGGTGTACGCATGCCTATCGGTCTGATGAGCGTCATCGACAGCTTCAAGCCCGAGACCTTGCGCGCCTACTATCAGAAGTGGTATCGTCCTGACAACCAGGCCATCATCGTCGTCGGCGACATCGACGTCGACCACATCGAGGCTAAGGTGAAGGAGCTGTTCAGCGACATCAAGGTGCCTGCCGACGCTGCCAAGGTGGTGGCTGAGCCCGTGGCTGACAACGAGGAGCCTATCTACATCTTCGACAAGGACCGCGAGATGCAGACCAACATGATCATGGTCTTCATGAAGCACGACGCTACCATGCCCGAGGAGAAAGCTACGATGGACTACCTGATGGAGGTCTACATCAAGGCCGTGATAGCACAGATGACCAACGCCCGCTTCCGCGAGATGACCGAGGATGCCAACTGCCCCTTCTTCGCTGCACAGGGCGATGACGACAACTTCTTCCTCGCTCAGACCAAGGATGCCTTCGAGATGGTGGCCTACCCGAAGGAAGGTCGCGACATGGACGCCCTCAACGCGCTCATCCGTGAGTCACGCCGTATCGCCAAGTTCGGCTTCGTGGCTTCTGAGTACGAGCGTGCCAAGGCCGACTTCCTGAGTGGCCTGGAGAAGCAGTTCACCAACCGCGCCAAGATCAAGAACGACCAGTGGGGCAACGACTATCGCGACAACTTCCTGAATGGCGAGCCCATCCCCTCCATCGATGACCTCTACCAGATCATGAGCATGCTGGCCCCGCAGATACCCGTCGACGTCATCAACCAGGTGCTGCCCCAGCTCATCAGCGACACTGACAAGAACCTCGTCGTCATGGAGTGGGCCCGCGAAGCCGACGGACTCACCTATCCCACCGAGGCCGACATGCAGGCTGCCGTCGCCAAGGCCCGCGCCGAGGAGCTGACCGCCTACGTGGACAACGTGAAGAACGAGCCCCTGATGACCCAGCTGCCCGCTGCCGGCACCATCGTCAAGGAGCAGGCCGGCAAGTTCGGCACCAAGGAGCTGACCCTCTCCAACGGAGCCACCGTCATCCTGCTGCCCACCGACTATAAGGACGACGAGATACGCCTGCAAGCCTTCGCCAAGGGCGGCAAGAGCCTCTACGGCCCTGCCGACTACAACAACCTGAAGCTCTTCGACCAGGTCATCGGCATGAGCGGCATAGGCAACTTCTCGAGCAACGAGCTCACCAAGGCCCTCGCCGGCAAGGAAGTCAACGCCGACGCCTCGCTGGGACTCACCCGCCAGTACGTCACCGCCCACTCCACGCCCAAGGACCTCGAGACCATGTTCCAGATGATGTACCTCTACTTCACCTCCATCAACAAGGACGAGAAGCAGTACCAGAACCTCATGGGACAGCTGGAGATGGCCCTCAAGAACAAGTACCTCACCCCCGACGGCATCTTCAGCGACTCGCTCACCAACGCCCTCTACGGCCACAACCCGCGCTTCGCCAACCTCAACGTCGAGGACCTCAAGGACATCAGCTACGACCGCATCCTCGAGATCCACAAGGACCGCTTCAAGAACGCCTCGCAGTTCACCTTCGTCATCGTGGGTAAGTTCGACGAGCAGACCGTGCGCCCCTTCGTAGAGCAGTACATAGCCGCCCTGCCCGGACAGGGAGCCGCCGAGGACTACAAGGACGTGCGCACCATCTTCCGTGGTGAGCAGACCTGCCACTTCCGCGTGAAGAGCGACTCGCCTAAGGCCACGGCCGTAGAATTATGGAATGCCGACGCCCCCTACACGCTGGACAACATCGTGAAGATCGACGCCGTGGGCCAGTTGCTCTCCATGCTCTACCTGCGCACCATCCGCGAGGAAGAGAGTGCCGCCTACACCTGCGGCGCCATGGGCGACTTCAACCTGAGCGGCCGTCAGCCCATGCTGCTGCTGCAGGCCTACTGCCCCATGAACCCCGACAAGCAGGAGATAGCCATCCGTCTGCTGCATGAGGGCATGGAGAAGATGGTCACCGACATCTCCGAGGAAGACCTGCGCCAGGTCAAGGAGACCATGCTCAAGCAGGCCGACATCAACGCCAAGAACAACGGCTACTGGATGAACACCATCACCACCTGGCGCGACTACGGCCTGGATGTCTACACCGACTACAAGAAGACCGTCGAGGCCCTCACCACCAAGTCGCTCAGCCGCTTTGTGCGCGACCAGCTGCTCAGCAGCGGCAACCACCTTGAAGTAGTCATGCTGCCCGAGAAATAATATCCAAAACGGGTAAAAGTGAATAAGTGAATAAATGAACAATCGCGCGCTTCCGCAATAAACACTGCGGAAACGCGCGATTTCTAAAAGTGAACGTGGGGAAAGGTAATTTTTACATTATTACATTATTACATTTTTACATTAACGAAGTTTTAGAGTCCCCTCATGCACGACGTTGTTCCAACGGTAGTCACGATTGACGTGAGGATGACGATAATTACGTCGATGATAGTTTTCCAAAGTGGC
>JAFUSV010000080.1 GCA_017467565.1 Prevotella sp. | reverse complement strand
TGACAGGAATCTCGTCCTTGTCGTTATAGTAGAGGTTCTCGCCTGCCATACCCCAGATGAAGGTGTAGTAGTAGGTGCCGGCGGCAGCGTGGATGCTCCATTCGGGCGACATGATGGCCTGCTCGTTGTGCAGCCAGACGACGCGGCTCTCCTGGGGCTCACCCATGATGTGGGCTATGGTCTGCTTCTCAGGCAGGTTGAAGTAGTAGTAAGCCTCGATGCGACGGCCGTGGGTGTGAGGGGGCATCGTGTTCCAGGCAGCACCGGGGTTGAGCTGTGTCAGACCGAGCTGCAGCTGGCAGGGACCTTCCTCCAGCACATCGTTGACGATGAGTTTGTACACGGTGCGGTTGTTGCACTCCTCCAGCGAACCTACGGGTCCCCAGACGGCTGCCTTCAGTGAGCCTTTACGGCCGTCGAGGGTTATCCACTGCGTCTTGTAGTGCTTGTGGGCCGTGGCAGAGTTCAGGTAGAACTTGGCAGGCTTCTGAGCATCCTTCGAGCGGAATACCACCTCTTTGTTCACATCCTGGTCCTTACCGATGTGGCCACGTCCGATGTAGAGGGCCTCTTTCGGTGCCAGAGCATACTCCTTGCCGTCGACGATGACCCATCCTTCGCCCTCGCCGCAGTTCACCACGCCGAGTTCACGGTTGTAGAGGAAGTACTTCTCCTTGATGGTCTTGTCCACGTCGAGCCCCAGCTCGAGGAAGTTCTCCAGTTTCAGGTCCTTGCTTACAGGCATGGCGCCGCCATAGATGAAGCGGTCGTAGTGCGAGTAGGTGAGGTGGATCTTGTCGGCCTCCATCACCTTTTCCATCACGAAGCGGTCGCGCAGGGTCTGCGTGTCATAGTGCTTCACGTCCTGCGGGTGGCAGGCTGTCTGGAACTTTACGTCCTGCTGTGCAAAACCAAGCGTCAGTCCGCCGATGATGCACGATAAACTAATAATCAGTCTTTTCATAAAATATATTTTTTTCATTTATCACTTATCACTTATCACTTATCACTAGAATCGCGGTAGCAAATTTTTCACTTTTCACTTTTCACCTTTCACTTATCACTTTTCACTTTTCACTTATCACTTTTCACTTTTCACTTTTTTCTTCGCTGACGATGCGGCGACGGTTGATGAAGACCATTACCAGCGTGATGACGGTGAGCACACCCATGCCGATGTACTGCAGTGCGGCCGTGCACTTGTAGATGACCCATCCTAAGAGCGACGAGGCAAAGTCCAGGGCACCACCCTCGGCAAATTTCTCCGGTATGCGGGCAGCGTCATTGCCAGTGGTGTTCTCTACCACCCAGTTGGCAGCCTGCGTGAAGGCAGGGGCCATGTCGGTGACGAACAGCAGACCTACGGCCAGGGCAATGAGACCCACGATGAAGGTCTTCACGACATTACCCTGCGTGTAGGGCAGCACCATCACGAAGACATAGAACATGCCGGCCAGCGATGCCAGCGGCAGAAATTCGTTGCCGGGCAGGAATACGGCCATGACCAGCGTGACAGGTATCAGCAGCAGCGACACCACGAGTGTCGTGGGGTGGCCGATGACCAGTGCCGGCGACATACCTATATAGATCTTGCGGCCCTTGAACTTCTTCTTGACCACGTCCTGCGTCTTCTCAGAGATAGGCATCAGTCCGTCGATGAACAGACGGGTGATGCGTGGTATCAGTTCCATGACGGCACCCATGATGACGCCCAGCGACAGGATGGTCTTGGCGGCATCGCCGTTCCACTCTTTCACGCTCAGGGCACCGATGATGCCACCTACGATGACACCCAGCACGATGGGCTCGCCCAGCACGCCGAACTTCTTCTTCATGCCCTCGGCATCAATGTCGAGCTTCGAGAAACCCGGTATCTTGTCCAGCACCTTGCCGATGACGATGGCAAACGGCGTGAAGCTCTGTACGAAGGGCTGCGGCATGGAGATGCCCTCCATGTCCTTGCCGTAGAACGACTTGAACTTCTCGGCTGTCATGTCGGCCATCACCAGTGTGATGACGTAGCACACGATGGCAGCGAAGTAGCCCCACAGGAAACTCTCGCCCATGATGAAGTAAGCCACGGCGCCGATGAAGGCGAAGTGCCAGTAGTTCCACAGGTCGATGTTCACCGTGCGGGTGCACTTGGTGATGAGCATCAGGAAGTTGATGCCCAGCAGTATGGGTATGATGAGCGCACCCATCGCCGTGTTGTAGGCTACGGCAGCTGCGGCGGGCCATCCCATGTCGAAGATGCTCAGGTTCCACTCGTATATCTTAGTGATGGCATCCAGCGGGTCTTCAAAGTTAGAGGTCAACAGTTTCGTCACGACGTTCAGTCCCACGAAACCCACACCGACAAAGAGGCCGCTCTTCAGGGCCTTGCCGAATTTCATACCGATACACAAGCCAATAATCGTGAAGATGATAGGCATCATCACGGGCGCTCCTAATCCAAGGATGTACTTAAAAATATCTCCCATTTCTATACTTTTTTGTTTGCTTTTGGCGTAGAATGCTGCAAAATTACTAATTTTTCTTTAATAATCCATACGAATGAGAGAAAAATTTTACTTAATTGTCACCTTTTTGGCTTTTGCCGCCGTGCAAAAGCGAAGAGCTCCAGCGGCAAGTGGCAGTAGCCCTGCGGGTTCTTGTCCAGGTAGTCCTGATGATAGTCTTCGGCTGGATAGTAGTTGCGCAGTGCCGTCTTCTCTACGCATAGCGGCTGGTCGTACTGCGACTGCTGCTCGGCGTAGACGCTGTCGATGACCGGCAGGTCGGCGGGGTCGGTGTAGTAGATGCCAGTGCGATAGCGGGTGCCCACGTCGTGTCCCTGCTGGTTGAGGCTCAGCGGGTCGATGGCCTTGAAGTACATCTCGAGCAGGAACCTGAGGGGTGCCACCTCGGGGTCGTAGACGATGCGCACCGTCTCGGCAAAGCCCGTGGTGTCCGTGTACACCTCCTTGTATGTAGGATGTTCGCCCTGTCCGTTGGCGAATCCCACCTCTGTCTCTGTTACACCTTCAATCTGCTTGAAGAAATGCTCGGTGCCCCAGAAGCACCCGCCAGCCAGATAAATCTCTTTAGTCATAGTCGTATCTAATTTTATAACTGCAAAAGTACATATTATTTCTATAACCACCAAATGGTTTCCAGATTATTCACATCTAACCTATATTATTCATAGGAGTTAAGAATTTAGAGTTAAGTATCTCCATCCCCTATGATCCGTGCAATTCACATCTTTCAGCGGAAAGGACAAAAAACTTCAAAAATCTGACATTAAATCCTTTTAATATTTTACTTTTCTTAATCCGTTTAATCCGTGTAATCCGTTGTCGTTTAATAATTAATCTGTGTCATCTGTGGTCGCTAATAGTAGCTCTGTCCCCGCTAATCTCTAAAAAAAGTATTCTCAAATTTGTGAATATCAGAAAACTTTTGTAACTTTGCCCCAAAATCAGAATCTGTGTATGATTGTCACCTTCGAAGAAGACTATCTTAGAGAACTCTACGAGAACGGAAAAGCAAGCGACAAGAAACATCGCTTCCAGCCCCAAGTCGTCAGGAAATACACGCGTGTAGTGGACCTGATGATGGAGCAGACGAACGTAATGGACTTAGCCAAATACGGGGGTCTTCACTACGAACATCTGCATGGAGACAAAGAGGGACTGTCGTCGGTCAGGGTGAACGACCAGTACCGCATAGAGTTTCGCGAGATTACCGAAGGCAACAAAACCATTGCAGAGATGGTTAGCATAACAGAATTGTCAAACCATTACAAATAAAGAATTATGGTACACGTAGAGGGGAAAGACGACAAGATGGTTGCAAACAACCTGGAACCACACTATCTGACGCATCCGGGCGAGGTGATAAAAGACGAGTTGGAGTATCGTGGCATCAGTCAGCGATGCCTCGCCATCCAGATTGGTGTGCCTGCCAGTCAGCTCAACGAGGTGCTGAACGGCAAACGCCCGCTGAATGCCGAAATGGCACTGCTCATCGAGCAGGCTCTGGGCATAGATGCTGCTCCGTTGCTATCGCTCCAGATGA
>JAFUSV010000010.1 GCA_017467565.1 Prevotella sp. | reverse complement strand
GAGCGGACAGGTCAGGGCGAACGTCTCCACGTCGTTGCCCAGGGTGCGGCGGATGAGCTCGGTGCCGGTGGTCATGTTGCCCCACTGATCGTTGCCGCCCAACTGCAGCTTCACATCCTTGTGCTGGTAGAGATAGAGGAAGTCGTAGCCCTGGAGCAACTGGTAGGTGAACTCCGTGAACGACAGACCGTCGCGGGCCGTACCGTTCAGGCGCTGCTGCACGCTCTCCTTGGCCATCATGTAGTTCACGGTGATGTGCTTGCCCACCTCGCGGGCGAAGTCGAGGAACGTGAAGTCTTTCATCCAGTCGTAGTTGTTCACCATCTCGGCGGCATTCTCTTCCTGGCTCTCAAAGTCGAGGAACTTAGCCACCTGAGCCTTGATGCACTCCTGGTTGTGGCGCAGGGTCTCGTCGTTGAGCAGGTTGCGCTCCTGGCTCTTGCCGCTGGGGTCGCCAATCATGCCGGTGGCACCGCCAACGAGGATGATGGGCTTATGTCCGCACCGCTGCAGGTGGCGCAGCATCATGATGCCGCACAGGTGGCCTATGTGTAGTGAGTCGGCCGTGGGGTCAGTACCTAAGTAAGCAGTCACCATCTCCTTCTGCAGGAGTTCTTCTGTTCCGGGCATAATCTGGGCCAGCATACCGCGCCAGCGCAGTTCTTCTACAAAATTCTTTCTCATCTGTCTGTATATTTTTTAATCTTTTTCCCTTTTGCGGGTGCAAAGGTAGTGCAAATCGAGAGAAAAACCAAATAAAATCGAAGATTATTTGAGTTTTTACTGTGCTTTCGCATTCGCCAAGTCGTGTTGCAGAATCTGTCCCATGGTGTGGTCGATGTCCTGCACCAGCTCGCCGTAGGTGTTGTAGCCGCTGGCCTTGAGCTGCTTTTGTATCTCGCGTGCATCGATGGACGTGGCGGTGTCTACCTGGTCGCATATCTGGATGGCGCGCTGCAGCTTGTCAGTGACGAAGCGTCGGCCGTTGACGTCGTAGCGTGCATTGTCGAGGGCGATGATGAATCGGTGGCCGTCCTTGCCGGTCATGTAGCTGCCTTCCAGTTCGTTCTGCACGGCGCGTACCTGTGCCATCAGTTTCTCGTGAGGGTCGGTCATGTACTTTGCCTTCTCAAACCATTCGTTGGCGCGGTTATAGCGGTCGGCACTCTTCCACACCACGGTCTTCTGTACGCGCTGGGGGTCTATGAGGGGCGCGTTGAGATTGCCCGTCATGAGGTTCTCCACGTCGGGTCCCAGGCTCTCCATGTGGTTCTTGATGTCCTCGATGACCGTGTTGTCCACCCGCTCGGCGAAGTCGTTGACCTGCTGTTGGCTCAGTTTCTTGCACTTGGTAGCCTTTTTGTAGAGCACGCTGTTGTATATCTCTTCGGTGTACTGCTGATCGAAGGTGAACCTGTTGCCCTTGTCGTCGGTATAGTAATAGTGTACGTCGCGGTCCATGGCGGTAGTCTTGCCGTCCAATAGTTCGTTCATCTTATTGCCCGATACGGCATCAATCTTGATGTCCTTGTCGGTAAGGTGAATGCCTTGTTTCCTGGCGTCACGTGCCAGGATGCGCTTCACGAGCGGGTCCACCTCTTGGTATATGCCCACAGTCTTGCCGTCCTTGCTGCCGTACCACTCCTCGTTAAATAACTGTCTGACGGCATCCCAGTCGCTACCCTTCAGGTGCTTCAGCATGTGTTTGGTCATGGGGTTCTGCTGTACCTTATAGCATAACCATCGCCTGTTGGCGAGCAGGTTGGGGTCGAGTTCGGCACCGTAGCGCTTGTACACGTCGAGAACGCCCTTGAAGTCGCGCAGGTCCTTCAACTGTTGCTGGCTCAGGTCGTTGAGGTAGTTGTAGGCGGCATCGCGGCTGGCATCGTCGGGCAGAGCCTTCACCTGGGCCTTCATCTCGTCAGAGTTGATATACCTCTTGGCAGCCTCCTGCTGCTGCATGCTCTCCTTGACGGCCTGCCGGGTGGCGCGCCCGTTCTTGCCGCCGGCAAACTGGTCGCCGCTGACCTCGGGCTTGGTCTTCGGTTTGATGTCGGAGGGCTTTACCGGCGTGCTGACGCGTGGGTTGTACTTGGCGCGCAATCCGCCCAGCGAGATGTTGAGTCCCTTGTTGACGGCCAGCATGATAATCTGCATCTTCGCCATGTCCTTCACCATGTAGGTGAGGGTCTTGGTGAGTCCGTCGGCGCCCTGGTCGACGTAGACCTCCGACAGGCCGACGGTCATGCCCACCATGCTGGCATAGTCGTACAGCTTGAAGGCACCCTCGGTGGCTCCGTAGGTCCAGAAGCCTATGGCTATGCGGAAGGCCAGAATCTTGGTGCCGTGCTTCTCGTTGAGTTCGTTGGTGCCCCGTGCCAGTGCCATGACGCACTCCCACAGCACGCCCTCCTCGGGCAGAGCCGGTTCGCGGTGCTTGTAGGTGTAGTCGTAGCGGTCGTTGATCATGTGGTTGTACATGGCACCGATGTAGGTCATGCACCTGCGGTCTATGCCGTAGCGGTAGTTGTAGCCCATCCGCCAGCGGTCTATGTACTTCAGCAGGGGCAGCAGCGTGTCGGCCAGTCCCTGACGCTCAATGTGGTTGTACAGGTTGTCCAGCTTCTCCAAGTAGGCTTTGTCATCCTTGATGGCAGCCGACTCCTCGCCTTCGGTCTGGAACGTGCGGCGGGGCTGTGAGCACAGCAGCACCTGGGTCTCGCATTCGTACTTGCGGCCGTTGTACGTCGTGCCCATGGTGATGACGGCATCGAGGCGCGAGGGGGCATCCAGTCCGCCCAGCAGACAGCGCAGGATGCACTCGGTGCCCTTCGGCGAGTCGTTGGACGTGACGTCGCAGGTCAGTCCGATGGCCTCCAACGACTGCCGTTCGGCCTCGTCGACGGTCTTGACGCTCCACTTCTCGGGGGTGGGTATGGGGTTGATGATGAGCAGCTTGTGGCTCTCCTCGTCATAGTCGTAGAGCAGCAGCCGGCCTGTGGTCTCGGCGGGTACGTAGGTCTTACCCTCATGGTTGATGCCCACGATGACGGGCAGCTTGTGTTTCTGCGGGTCGTGCTCCTCGTAGAAGCACTTCACGTCGCCGATGTTGAACACCAGTCCCATGTAGTAGCGCACCAGCGATATCCATCCCTCGCACTTGCTGCCGCCGGGATTGGTGGCCGTGATGCGCAGCTCGAAGGGGATGAAGTTGCCCGGACGGCCGTTGTCCTTCTCGGCATCGCACTTCAGGTCGCGGATGACGGCCTCGTGCATGTCCTTCTCAGCATTCCATTCCACGTGGACGCTGTAGTAGTCGGTAGGCTTCTCGCCGGCATCTATGATGGTGGCCTCCACTACGGCCTCCTCACTCATACCCACGACGACGAAGGGCAGTCGCACCTCCTTGTCGTAGTGGGCGGCCAGCGTCAGGTTGTCCTGACCGAAGAGCACCCGCCCTGCCTCTATCTTGAAGTGCAGGTGGTTGATGTAGCCGGCCGTGTCGCCAGCCATGGTGAACGTCACCACGCCCTCCTCGGGCGGGTTGTCCGTCTCGGGGGCCTGCACGTAGGCAGCCTTCCATACACCCGCCATCTGTGGGCTGGACACCTGCAGGTACTTGTCGCCCGTTATCTCTATCATCGCCGTCAGCGTGGGCTCCACCACGGGCTCGCCGCCAGCCACTATCTTCACGATGCGGGCGTAGACGGGCTGGTGCTCATGGCCTGGTGCCAGCGTGTCGCCAAACTCCTTGTAGACCTCCATCTTGTAGACGGCAGCATCCGTTTTCTCTTCCTTCTTCTTTTTCTTCTTTTTGAGAGCCGCGGCAGCACCGCCGCCACCTATCAGCAGGATGCCGATGGCGCCCGGGATGAGGAAGTCCTCGAGTCCGCTCTCGCTGCTGGCATCGTTGTCCTCCTCCAGCCAAGCCTCGTCGTCATCATCTTCTTCCTCTTCGTCCTCAATAACGTTGTCCTCTTCAGAATCTAAGGTAGAGGCTTGTTGCTGTTCAGGGTTGAATGGAATACTAAAAACAATGTCGATATCAAATGATCCTGGATGCTTTGGGAGCTCCCGCTCATCTCCTTCACCAAAAGGTTTTACGTTTAACATTAGGGTGAGGCAGTCGGGAGGTGTGGCTGCATATAGTTTTTCAAGATAGAACGAGTATGACAATGATGCTGAACCGCCGTCTGGTGATATGACTGCATGTTCGCTTGTTTTAGGTTTGATGTGATTAGAAAGCCAATCCGCCGTGGTAGTGTAGCCAAAAAAGGCATTGATACTTAAGCTGTCAGCACTAATCTTGCCATTCATGCTCACATTAAGATTTATAGTTACAGTCTCTTCCGGATAGATATTTGCCTTGTATTTGATAGAGTGCCAAGTGTAACCAGATGCCCAAGAGCTATAATCCACATCTTCTTTTAATGGCCAGCCGTCAGCCTTATCTCTAATTTTCTGTACGTCGTGCAACCCGGTGATCGTGTAAGAATATGTGATAGTGGCCTTGTGAAGGTTTTTTTTGTCGTCAAATTTCCATCCGTAGTCCGAATAGGAACCGCCGAAGGCATGTGATACTTGTGGTAGTGCCAAAACTGCCAGCAACAAATAAAAGGAAAATAGTCGTCGTCTCATAATCTTTTTATCGTTTTAAGTTTGTTACACCTTTTCTTGTTCCTCTGTCACTTCTTCCTGTTCACGCAGTGTTCGCAGAGAAAGCTGTAGACGAAGTCGAAGTCCTGCTTCTTCACGTAGACGCGGTTTCGGGACCCTCCTGGCATATCCCCAGCACGAAGGCATAGGTGATGATGACGCTGATGAGCTATTATTTTGCAAAAATACACAATCTATGTGATACTACCAAAAATTATTCTCCTTTTTTTCTTTTCCAGTTTTTCCTTTTCGATACGCATCTCATAGGCCATGCGCTTTTCATGCTGTCGGCGGCCGACTTTTTTTAGGGTGCAAAATGGGCAAAAGTGAATAAGTGAATAAGTGAACAATCGCGCATTTCCAACGAAAACACTGTGGAAACGCGCGATTTCGGTAAAAGTGAACGATGCGAAAAGGATAATTTTTACATTATTACATTTTTACATTATTACATTTACAAGAGTTCCCACGCTTCGTCAAACTCATCGTCATCAATCCTGTACTGGCACTCCATGACGGCCATGGCCTTGACCATCGCGCGGATGATGTCCTTGTCGTCGCGACGGATCACTGTCCAGCGGTCGACGTTAGGGAAGACGGTTTTCACGTGGTCGCCTACAAACTTGCGGTAGGTGTACTGAGTCTGGTCAGGACACCAGCGCGAGATGATCCTGTCGATGGTGTTGTAGCCCGAACGGATGTAATTGCGGATGAGCTTGATGGCGGCACGGATGCCGTACTTCATCTCCTTGAATTCGGCGAAGGTCTTGTCGAACTTCAGCAGTTCGTCGTGCACTTCTCCTACCCAATGCGTCATTGGCACATACTTGATGTTAAGGGGATTGTTGTTGCGCTGGCCGCGCATCTTCATGTTCTTTGTCTTCATAAGTTTCATTCAATTTAAAAATCGTTTTGGTACACTGGTACATTGGTACACTATAATATCAACGCGCCTGTTTTGCGATAACGCGGCTTACCATTAATGGCTTGTCTGCCGTCAACGGTTTTCACAATAAGGCGGTCGTCGAGAAGTCGCTTTACCTTCACGCGAATGGCTCCATCACTCGACAGTCCGAAGCAACGCATGACATCGTCGTTGGTAAATTCCTCTGGCAGACGAGCGAAGCTCTCCATCGTTTTCTTGCGGTGCTGCACGTTGGTCGACGCTTCCTTTGTCTTATTGTCGAAGTATTGCTCAGCGAGGGCGCCGAAGTAGTGGCGCTGGCAGGCGTACTGGATGTTGGCAATCAGTTCGCAGAGTCGCCAGTCGGTGTCGTCAGTGTCAAAGTTACCGCAGTAGAACTCGCCGTCCTTGTGCAACTGATCCCAGTGGCGCATGACGATGAAGGGGACGGAGAAGTTCAGGCCGTGGTAGGCGCAGCGCTTGAGCAGCATCTCGTCGGCGCGTGAGTCGTTCTCCTTGGCATCCATCATACGGCGGTAGGTCCATTCGTAGAGCTCATCGACGAGCTTCTTCACGGAGAGCTCACCCTTGGTGCGGTCCAGTAGGTCGGCCCAGTGGCTCAGCCGGTGGTCGCTCTCGTAGTCGACGGTCTCCTCGCGCGTCAGCATCTCGAAGTTGGTGGCTGGCAGAGGGATGCAGGTCAGTCGTGTGGCGAGACCTGAACCAAAATTTTGTTCGTTCACTTTCTTCTTTAGTGCGATGGGCGTGCCTGTGTAGATGAAGTTCCAGGTGACGATGAAGTCCTGAAGGATAGAGTCGTTGTTGGAGTAGGCCTGTCCGTCCTCCTCGTTGTGGAAGGCTTTGAGCTCCATCGACATCTTGTCTATCCACGAGCCGCCGCGCTGTACGGTGATGGTGTTGTCCAGCTCGGTGTCGAAGGTGAGCATGTGCTGCTGCATAGGCTGTCCGTCCACCTCCTCCACGCTGTTCACCATGTCCTGGATGAACTGGGCGTTGGAGGTGCGTGAGGGATGGATGCGGACGATGACCTTCGGCTTCTTGGGCTTCTCCTTGTTGGCACCCTTGGTGCGCATCAGCTCGCGGTAGGCGTTGATGGCTTCCTTGCCCACCATGTCGGCACGTGCGATGGGTGCTGAGAGCAGCTTGTAGAGCCTTGTGGCAAACGACTTGCCGCTGGCAGGATCGCCAATTATGAACGTTGAGTTATTCAGTCGGCGCAGTTCCTCAGGGCGGTGGTAGAAGCGGTAGGTGCAGCGTGTCATCAGCGTCATCAGCAGGCCGCCGGCCACGAACAGGGCGGCTGGGTACTGGTTGGGTTTCAGACCCTTGCAGATGTCGCGCAGGATGGGTTTGTCACCGAAGAACGACTCTATCTGAGCGCCCCAAGCGTCGAGAGGAGGGTCGCCCACCCCCATCCCCTCCCCAAGGGAGGGGCTTGATGAAGATAGACTTGGGTGCTCCGAAAGCCCCTCCCCTGGGGAAAGGCTACGGGTAGGCGCGTCAGCGGGAATGGGGTTTGGGGTAGGCCTGTTCAATATCTCCTGCAGCTTCTTACTGATGCCTTTGGGGGTTTCCTTGCAGGCCGATTCCACGATGTTGTGCAGTTCCTGTTCGTCGAGTCCCAGACGGGGCATCACTTTCAGCAGCAGCGTCTTGTCGTTATCGCAGATAGCCCTCAAGTTCACCGCCAGCTGGTAGAGCCTCACATTGCGCTCGCCCTCCTGTGGAACACCGCCAGTACGCTGCCACCACTCGTCAATTATGACACTGTAAGGACTGCCCTTGAAAGAGCCCACCCCCATCCCCTCCCCAAGGGAGGGGCTTGATGAAGATCGACTTGGGTGATCCGAAAGCCCCTCCCTTGGGGAAAGGCTACGGGTAGGCGCGACAGCGGGAATGGGGTTGGAGTAGGCAGTTTGGGGTTGACTCCTACCTTCCCTGTACTCCTTGTCGTACTTCTCGCCGTAGGCTTTGTTCTCATAGGTGAACAGCTCCTTGTCGAGGTAGAGGATATCCTTCTCCTTGCAGATGAACGACATGCGCGAGGCATCCTTGCAGCTCTCGTCAACCTCCACGCCGAGAATCTCGGCCATGCGGTGCTGGTTGTCGATGAGATTGCCCCATTCCGGACGGGCCTTGAACACGATTTTCAAACCCTTGCCCGACGGAGTGATATAGATGAGCAGGATGGAGCCTACCCCAACCCCTCCCGAAGGGAGGGGCTTGCTGAAGAGTTCCGGGTGCTCCTGTGTCCATACATTAAAGTAGTCCCTCGGCGTGGGGTGCTCAATCACCCCTCCCTTGGGGAGGGGAAGGGGGTGGGCCTCCACATGGTCGATATCCATCACCACGAGCCCCGTCAGCCGCGTGGCAGCCTGTTTGCGCCAGCGGCCTACCTTGCCTGTCTGGGACTGGCTCTCGTCAAACGTAGCCTGGAAGATGAAGGCAGGCAGGCCGCGCTTCAACTTCTGATCACCCGTCTCACGGAACTTGTCGATGGCCTCGCTCCATTTCGGAGCCCTGACGAGTGCAAAGAACTGCGCTTCGTCAACGGGCAACGTTGGATTAAAAAAATTCTTCTGATAGCAAAATCCCATAGCTCCTACAGTGTTTGAAGTTAACAAAATTCCAGCATGTCCAGTTCTCGGTCGATGAGGGCATCCTTCGCGTCCTTATGTTCGCGGTCGAGGATTGCCATCACATGGGCCGTCCCCAGTTCCTTGGGTACGCTCTCGTACACCTTGATACGCTCCTCGCTCTCCTTCACCCAGCCGTGTTCCATGCGGCAGATGAGACGGTCGCGCAGGCGCGTCCTCGTCTTGTTGCTGTTTGGTTTGAAGGTCAGTTTACCTGTGTTCTCGTCGATGTACAGAACACCTTGCACTCGCTTGCCATCCATGAGCTTGCTGAACAGCTCGATGGCATTCATAACAAAAATAAATTTCTTCATAATCTTGTCGAATTTGTGAGCATTGGAAAGCGATGTGTTTTTCAGTTGAGCTCAATTTCTATCCGGATACTTTCCCACTCGCTCATCCTCCGACTCGGTTAATGTTTTAATTTTATAATCTTTTAATCTTTTAATCTTTTAATCTTACTTGATAATGATTTCTGTCAGTTTCTTTATGACGCCGCCCGACATGCCGGCGTTCTTTAGTCCGTCGCTCATCTGCCACTGGGGGCAGACATTCGACTGTGGCACCTTGATGTTCATCAGCTGGCAGATGCGCGTACCGTCGTTCAGTATCTCCTTGTGCTGACACGAGGCACACCAGCGTCTCACCTCGACGTGATAATTGTTTACCGTTGTGTCCACCTCTCACCTCATTTCTTATCTTAATTCTTCGCTCGAGCTTTGCTTGCAAAGAATTCTTAACTCCTAATTATATTCATCAGAAACTGCCGTCCCTCGTTCGTCCATACCATGCTCGCCACCATGCGGCGTCGACCATTGCGGTCGTGCTTGTATTTGTAGAAGGTGTCCGTCAGGTTCTTGTTGCGATACTCGCTCGCCAGCTTCCACTGGCCGCAGCTCTTGTAGATGATCTTCCTGTCGCTGAGAAACGAGTTCAGGTCGGCTCCGCTCATGCCGAACGCCTTGGCTATCTCCGACGACGTGTAGCAGTAGCGGCTGTGACGGTTCAGTCGGGCCAGCTCCTCGCCCAGAATCTCGTCGGCCTCGTCCAGCACCTCCTCGTCGTTGATCAGCAGACGTACCTCCTGAACTTTCAGCCGAGGCTGCTGTCCCTCGTTCTTCTTGTTGGTTTTCACCATACTGATTGTCATTGCTGTTTGTTTCATTTTTTTTGTTCCTTTCTTTTAATTATTAATAATGGTGTTTTCTCTCGCCTTTTTCTTTTCGTCCGGGCCTTCCCGTCGTGTCCTTTGTATCAGTAAGTTAATGAGCGCTTTGTCCTTTCGACATTGCAAAGGTAGGCATAAAAAAAACACCCCTGAAAGACTTCGGGGGTGTCACGGAACTAAAAACGGAACTATGGAACTTTTTCGGGAACTATTGCGGAACTATTGCGGAGCTTTCTTGGGAAGGACCTCCTGAAACCTCTTCAGAAGCAAGAGCGTGCGCTTCTTGGCACCATTCTCTGCCCAGTTATCTACATGCTTCAGCAAATAGGGATTATGACGGAAGGCATCCGACAGGGTGCCTGGATTACACAACCAGTCCAAACCCTTCTGCTGAGCTATGCTGTCGGCATCGCGTTCAAACTGTGCCATGTTGTTTGGGTAATGATGATGATCGCGACACTCGCAGAACAGCACCGCATAGGCACTGGCTCCCCACATATACTGCTGCACAGCAGACAGGGCCTTAGCCAGCACCTCGTGCGACAGCCCTCCTGCCTGAGGAACGTCAGCAGTCGTGTCCACGTCTGGCTCCTCCCTGCATAGTTGGGGTGGCTGTTGTTGTGTCACTGTTGCCCCTGGCATGACGAACGTGCATCCGGTGATGTTACCGTTGAATACCTGACAGTTCGACCCTGGCGCGAAGTGGTTCACTACGCTTTTCTTTTCTTCTCCTGACGCTTCTCTCTTATCTTCCATGTCTTCTTCATCTTTAGGAATTTGCCTGTCACCTTGTCGTTGAACACCTGGGCTGTGCTGCCTTTGCCAAAGTGGTTATGAATCTCGGCAGGCTTCGTGCTGACCTCTTTCTCCAGCTGTTCCTTCTCCTTCTCCAGCTGTTGATTCTCAGCCTCCAGCAGCTTCTGGCGTAGGTGGTCTATCTCACCCTCTTTGCGTTCCAGCTCCTCGTTCAGGCTGTCTATCTCCTCCTGCTTCTCTTCCAGCTGCCCTGTCAGGTCCTCCACCTCGCGCATCAGCTCGTACGTAGCATCCATGGCCTGCATGTACTCCGCCATCACCTGCTCACGCTCTCTCAGTCGCTCAATCTCATGGCTGAGCCCACTCCTGGCATCCTCGCACCAGGCCTCCAGTTCTTTGTAATTCGTTTTCATATTACTATTAATGTTTTAAGTTGGTACTCTCTGCGAGGGGGCATAGCATCCTGTCCCTCGTTTTCAGGGTGCAAAGATAACAAAAGGGTGTCCCATAAGTCAGGACACCCCAGAAAACATTAATATCTTTTAAGAGTATCGGCTATCATTTGCCGCATCCTATCACGCAAATCCAACGGTTCAAGAACTTCGATGCCTTCACTGTATCTAAGCAGCTCGCCAAGGAAGTCGGACGTGGGACGGATGTCGTAGGAGAAGTCGGTGTAGTCCTCTGTCGACGCCAGTTCGCGCTGCGAGTGATGCAAGGGTAGTGTGCGCAGGTAGTTGGGCATCCACTTGTGGGCACGGACAATGACGTGGGCCATGGGTGTATCATTAGTAAGCACGCCATAGAATTCTGAGAAATAGGCTTGTGGCGAGAAGTTCTCAGGCATCTTAAAGGTATCGTCAGTCAGTTCCACCATCGTCATGCGGTCCAGGGCATAGACACGCATCTCGCCGTTGTCTATCCTCGCCAGCAGGTACCAGCGTTGACGAAACAACTTCAGGGCGTAAGGACATACCACCTTCTCATAGCCTTCGGCCTGGAACTTTTTGTAGCCAATGCGCAGACGACGATCTGTGCGGATGGCACGAATGATGATATCCAGATAGTGCTCGCCGGCAGGTGCGTTTTCCAGCACCAGACGCTCCTTCACAGAGGCGCTGTCGGCCAGCACCCCGTTGACGGCAAGCGTGGAGAGCAGCCACTGCTCGATGCTGTCGTCGCTGAGCACGTTTTTGTTGCGGATATAGTACTTATAGGTCTTCTTGTCGCAGTCGATGATGATGCCAAACATATCGAGGATGGCATCGCGATGACGATTGAACGACGACCGCTGCAGCACGCAGCCGTCGGCCACACCGTCCTGCTGCCATCGCTTGTTCAGTTCCTCGAAGGTCAGCTGCCTGTAGGCCCTGAGTGTATTGATGATCCAGATATACTGTCGAAATATCTTTGCCGGTTTCATACCTCTTACCTCTTACGTTTTACATCTTCCTTCAGTTTTCTTCGCCATTTCTTGTTTTAGTTTATTGACGAATAAGTGAGCTACGTCCCCTCTGATCACGATTCCCCTGTGACCACATAAAAAGACGACAGATGCTCTCCGTCGTCTTTTTTGTCAGGTTTCGTTCTTTATTCCTCCTCGTCCTCGTCCCAGACGCTGTGGCGACGGCTCATGGCATCGTTCCAGCTGTTGCCTTGGGTGTTGTCCTTGTTCAG
>JAFUSV010000079.1 GCA_017467565.1 Prevotella sp. | reverse complement strand
TGAGCTCGTCTTCCTCTTCGTCCTCTCCTTCTTCTTCTTCGGTCTCACTGCCGCCGTCATCCTTGTCATCGTCGGTGTCGATGGTTTTGTCACTGTCAGTAGGTGTTTCAGGCACAGGTTCGGGCAGTATGTCGCTGCTGCGGTCGGGGGTGATGAGGATATACTCACTCTTACCGTTGTTCTCGACCATTGCAAATCCGAAGTCGGCCTGGCTGTAGGCGCCGCTCTGACGGGCCGTCACCTGTGCCACGTAGACATGGCCGTCCTTCAGCTTTGCCAGCTGTGAGGCGTTCAGTATATATTGCGTTTGGGTCAGACCCTGCATACGGGTGACGAAGGCTGGTTGCTGCAAGGCCTGGTCGGGTGTCATCAGATACTCGCTCTTGTCAGTGCGCAGCACCTCCTTGATGACCACATCATAGCGCCACGTCACTGCTGAGCCGGTGACGCAGTTGATGATGGGCTCCGACCATGTCAGGACGGGATTAGAGACGGGCAGTTTGATGGCGTCAAGACCAACTGTCTGCACCTGTCCCATCATGGAAGTGGGCGAGGTAAACTGGGGCGCCTGTGCCTTGTAGCATACATCAAACTCGCAACTGCCAGTCAGGCTGGGATCAGACACTGGTATAGGGTTGCTGATGCGACCAGTCTGGTCTACCAGGGTGCGATCCCACAGGTAGGCTGTCAGCAGGGCTCGATATTTGCCCTCAGGTAGCAATCCGAAGTCGGAGGCACCTATCCGGCCGAGGATGCCCTCGTCGAAGAGCAGTGCAGAGGTAGGTATATGGTTGAACAGTCGGCGCATGTCGACCTCGCTCAGCATGGTGGTGCCCGGAGCGATGAGGTAGGGCACGTTGGTAGGACGGTCCGTGGGGGTACTGATGGCCAGATTCTGCACGGCCATGCCCTGATTGTCAATCAAGTACTCCAGCTTCATGCCGAAGTAGACATACACTTCTTTCTCCTCGGTGTTGATGATCTCCACGTTGAAGTACTTACCGGGGTCGGCCTTGTAGGTGCCTACATCGGGTGGCAGGATAGGACTCTTGGTAGAAATGTTGATGAGCACTTTGCCCTGTGACTCCTGTCCATAAGTGGCCACTGAGAATAATGACAGTACTGACAGCAGCAGAAGCTGTTTGACGAAACTGAGACTACGCATATACTGTTTCATAATGTTCGTTCGTTTAAGAGAAGAGTTAGACTTAGAGTTTCTTTTCTTCCTTTGCAGCCTTACGCTTCAGCTCAAAGAGACTGAAGGTATAGGTATAGTTGAGGCCGACATTGATTTCGGTGATGTTGTACATCGACTCGTTGTCAGTGATGTTGACGTCGTTGGAGCGGGCTATGCCGCCGCTGAGACTGAAGGTGTGGACCTTGTTCAGGGTCCATCCTACCTGCATGTCGCCGCCGAGCGACATGTTCTCGCGCATCTTTTCCAGGCGGTTGTAGCACAGGTTGAGCGTGGCCGAGACGTGTAGCTGGTTCTCCTCGAAGAATGTGCGCACGGCGGTCAGCGATAAGATGTCGCTGGTGTACTTACGGTCGTAGCCGATGGACTGCTGGTGGTTCAGCGTGCCGGAGAAGTCAGTTTCCCATGGCTCGACACGTACATTATAGGTTCCAGCAGCCGATATGGTCTTCACGTCGCTCATGCCGGTGGCATACTTGTTCAGGTCTTTGTTGACGTTGTAGGCTGCTGAGAGCGTGAACGTATGTGTGAGGATGTTTTTCTGTAAGGAATAGTTGGCTGATCCACCCAGGCTGTGCATGATGCGGTGAACGCGGGTGGAGTCGTTCACACGAATGCTGCCGTCGTACTGTCGCTGCTGATAGCCGCTGTAGCGCAGGCTGAGACCCAGCTTGCCGAGACGTGTGGCGGCATTGGCCGAATAGACGAAACCGCGGTTGGTGAAGAGCTGCTCCTTGGACAGGTTGTCGCTCTGCATGGAGAAATTGGCACCGAGCGATACCTTGTGCATCAGGTTGGTGGTAGCCGAGACGCCCAGCGACTGGTAGTTGTTCGACATGTAGGTGGCACCCATCGACTTGTAGTTGGGTTGCACCATGCGATAATATAGAGAGGTATTGAGGTTTTTTAATGTCAGGTTGGCCGACACGTCGCCGGCAAAGCGCATGTTCGACGTGTATTTGGGATCGAAAATCTTGTCCCAGCGTTCCAGCTTTTCGATATTCAGACCTTCGGCACGGTTGTCGGAGGTGAAAAGCGAGGTGGCTGCATTGAGCGACAGACTCAGCCACTTGGTCAGTCGCGACGAGCCGCGCAGTCCGAGCAATAAGTTGGCCTCGGGCGCTATGCGGCTGCGCCAATATTCACGGACGGACGACTCACTGTCCCATGCCCTCATGACGTAGAGGTCGAGGCTGTGGGCACCGAAGCCATAGCCCACTTTGAAGCCCCATGCCGTGCGGCGGTATTGGGGCAGACGGGCATTAAGGTCTTCGGGGTCGTCGTTGATGGCATTGCGCAGACGGCCGTAGAAGGCACCGAAGCGCAAGCCCTTTTCGCCTTTGTACTCAAGACCTATGCCGTTGAATGACATGTTCATGATGTATGTAGAGAACTGCATGGTGCTCTGTCCGAAGTAGCCCTGCCAGTTCTTGTACGACGGGTTCAGGTTGAAGGCGATGTGGGGGTAGTTGAAGTTGAATTCAGAGTTAGAGTAGTAAAGCGCTACAGGCATCGAGATGCCGTAGAGCGCAATGTTGAGGTTGACCCACGCCGAACTGGCGAAGGGCGACGAGTATTGGAACCCCGACGAGTGGTAGTAGTGGTTGCTCGTACCAATGGCACCGGTGATGATGAGCGGGTCGCTCTTAGAAATGTTTGAGATGGTCTGAAGCGAGAGCGTCTGAGCCCCAGCTTCTCCCATCCCCATCCAACTGGAGGGGGTTGTCAATGCGACAGTACATAAAATATATTTAATGTACGCGCGTACCTTATAATATAGTTTCCTGCTCATCATTTCGTTGTCCCAAGTTAGGGGTGCCTGAACAAGCGTCAGACTGCTTGGTGAATAATTCAGAGATATAAGTTTTGGTAAGTCAGGGGGATGGGGGCCTGCGCTTGTTCAGACCCCCAACCTCCTAACTTAGGGGGCTTAGGTTACTTCACCACCTTGCGTACAGTGCCGTTGGCCTTGCGCTGGATGGTCAGACCCTTCGTCGTGGCGTTCACACGGCGACCGCCGAGGTCGTAATTATCCATTGTCCCTTGACCATTGTCCACAGACTGAATGCCCGTGGTGACAGCGTTGGTGGTCAGCTGCACGGGAGCCTTCAGCGAACCGAGGCGCATGGCACCCGAGCGGACGGTCTGCTCAATGTCAAGCATCTCGCCTGTCAGTTCGTTGTACAGACGGAATGATACCTGCTCGCCAGCGTTAGTATGGACGGTGATGAAGGCACGGCCATCTTCGATGATGCCCTCACCGCGGCACTCGTCGCCTACGAAGGCGCCAATAGAGTAATCCTCGGCATTGTCGAGGCCGCTGATTTCGGCCACCAGGGTCATGTTA
Source organism: Prevotella sp. (assembly GCA_017467565.1). Lineage (GTDB taxonomy): Bacteria > Bacteroidota > Bacteroidia > Bacteroidales > Bacteroidaceae > Prevotella. The sequence continues at coordinate 26,978 of JAFUSV010000079.1, read as the reverse complement.
GAGGCAAACTGCGTGTGGTCGTAGTTCCAGACGTGGCGGCGCGCAGAGCGGGCACCAGCGGGTGTATCGTCACCCTGAGTCATGCCATAGACCTCGCATGCAAGGACTAAATTGCCTGATTCCAGTTCGCCGGGCAGGTAGACATAGTAGCCCTGGCCAGGATCGATGGTCTTCAGGTCGCCAATCCAGGCGTTGCCATTATATTCGGCCGATGCGGTCTTGCCGACGATGACCATGCCCTCGACGGGATTCAAGACGGCATTGTCGAGTGTGCGCTTGTAGAAGTAAGGCGAGCCAATCCAGTTCCAACCCTGGGCCACCTGGTAGGCATTCTCTTCTGCCGGTGAACCGCCATAGAGGTATGTTTCGCCGATAGCATTCATCTTCACCTTGTACATCTGAGCCTGTGCGATAGCGATTCCCAGGCCGTCAGCGCTTCCCTGGATGTCGTAGAGCGAGCCCCAGTAGCGCCATTCAGGATCGTTGTAGAGCAGCTTGTCCTGAGTGCGGGCTTCGACAAGGTTGTTACCAAAGTAGTTATAGAGAGCCTTGTTGCTTTCCATATTGCCGTAAGGATTGCTCTTCCACTGCCAGCCGCTCTCGAAGGTCACCTTGGCGGGCACTTCGAAGTAGACCCCCTCTGCATTATCACTGCATGTGACATAGTACTCACCGGGCAGCAAGCCGACATAGGAGTAGTTGGCGTTGCGACCCTTCATGTCGATGACGTGCCATGAGGCATCGTAGTTCTGACTTCCAATATTGACGATGTCCTGATAGTCAGCCCAGTCGAAGTCGGCATCAGCAGGAACGGGCGTCAGCGTGATGCTACCGCAGGTGGGATCATCGTAGTCGGGCTCGACGGTGATAGCAAAGTGGTCGAGTTCCTGCGTGATCTTCACCGTAAAGGTCTGTCCTTCGTTCCATTCCTTACTGATGGAGGCCTCGGTGCCTACATAGCTGTTGTAGTTGTTCCATCCGAGTGTGACGGTGACGGTCGACTCGCCCGTGGGCAGCTCGGTGTTGTCAAGGTGGAGCATGGGGCCGTTGGGGGTGAAGGTGCCCTCACCGTTAAGGACGCCCTCAACCGTGATGGTGCCATCCTGGATGCTTTTGCCCGTCTGCTGCCAGATGATGTTCTGGCGGATGCCGGCTGTGACGGAGGCAATCGTCGTGTTGTCGCTCATAGAGAAGAACAGAGGATTCTCCGTGAAGCTGACCTCCTTGAGAGGATCGAAGACTTCGATGTCGATGTAGATGGGGTAGTCTTCGCCGTTGAGACCTGTGGGCTGAATCTTGACCCTGCCAATACCGGCCTTGATAGCTCTGATAACCTGCTTGTCGTTGTCAACATAGATGATGCCTTGGTTCTGGCTGACATCCTCCATGACGAAATCGTCGTCCGAAACATCTTCGGGACTGATCTTTACGAAGTTGGCCAGACGCTGATAGATTTTCTCGTCGCCGACGTTCACCTTGAAGGTGACGTACTCCTGGGTCTGTGGGTCTGAGGGCCAGCCATCGAGCTCAGCTCCCTCGACAGGCACAATGATGTTGACCGTAATCCACTGGTCGCTCTCGGGGTAGAGGTTGCCTTCAGTGCGCTGGATGTAAGGACGGATGCGGGTGGTGCCGCCCTTGATGGGATTCCAGGTGCCCTGCTCTTCCTGAATGAGGGTGGGATCCTCTATCTCCCACAACACTTCTTCAGTGATGGGTGAAGGAGTGGTCGAGTAGGCCTGGTTGTCCATCAGGTTACGCATGAACATGGTCAGGTCTTCAGCCCCGTTCTTGATGACGCTAAATGCCTCAGTCTCGATATTCAGGCTCTGGGCGGGCTGCTCGATGTAGAACTGGCCGTTAGCTACGAACTCGCCATTGATGAACAGAGGCGAGTAGTTGCCACCGTTGATGACCACGCCGTAAGGTATGGGCTGGTTGACACCTTCGCTCAGGTAGGGCATCAGGGCGGTTATGGTGCTGCCTTCGATGGTAGCATAGTTGCTGTAGTCACCTGGCTCATAGTAGTTGTCACCAATGTACCAGATGATGTTGTCAGGAAGCTGTGCATTGGCGGGGCTGACGTAGTCCTTTAGGTCTACTTGAGAGCCAGCGTTGGTGCTGAACTGACCGAGAGTCACGCTGGTAGGAAGTGTGAGACTCAGCTGTACGCGGGGACCGGAGCCTACGCCGTAGGTCGTCTCGGGCTTCCACGTCAGCGTCTGGTCGGGCGTCAGGGTGTAAACGTCGGCCATCGATGAGCTGACCTTGATGACGATAGGCTTGCCCTCGTCATTCTCGTCATCGAAGTTGCCGGGAATCTCGAGCATCAGGAACTGTTGGTTGTTCATGCTCGTCAGGGCACCATTAGCACCGTCGTTGGTCACCAGACGGCATTCGTCGCCGACGAAGACGCCAATCTGCCAGTTGCCCTCATAGGCAGCTGCACCGTTGGTCACTGAAAAGTCAGCTATGACAACTGTTCTGTCCTGCGACTGGCCCGTGCGGGCAGTCCAGCCTTGCTGGGCAGATGCTCCGATGACAGAGCATAAGACCATCAGTAGTGATAATAGCTTTTTCATAACTGTTACTGTTTTTTTGTTTGTTAATACTATATGATTTATCTTGTTTCAGTTATTTTCTGATTACCTTGTGGACGCTGCCATCGGCGGAGCGCTGAATTGTGATGACATTCTTTCGGGAACTGTCTGCAGATCGTCCGAGCAAGTCGTAAGTGCTCACTTCGCACTTCTCGCTCCACACTTTACCCACTCCTTGCGTGGCAGCTGCGGAGTGCAATTCTACGGGTTGGCGCAGCGAGCCTAGACGGGGCTGTGAGACGGTGATGCGCTCGTCGACAGCATACTGGGCACCACTGTTGAGGTCGGTCAACCTGAAACTGACACGCTCGCCACCATCGGCATGGATGGTGACGAAATAGCGGCCGTTGCGGCAGGTGCCCAGTCCGCGTAGCTCACCGCCGACGTAGGCCTCTATCTGATAGTCGTCGGGGTTGGGGAGCTGCGGCATGGTGACTACCATGGTCATGTTGTCGCGGAAGCGACGGGCTACGGTGTTCATTGAAGACTGACCATTGGTCATCGACCGCTGAACACCGCTGCGGGCACCGGCGGGCGTCTCGTTGCCCTGAGCCATGGTGCGCTCGTTCTTGAAGCGGAGCTCGAAGGGGTCACCTTCGGGGATGTAGAGGAGGAAGCTCTGTTCGGCTGTCAGTACCTCGAGGTCGCCCTGCCATTTGCTGCCGTCCCATTCGGCCGAGCCCTGCTCCTTCGAGACGATGGTCAGTCCCTCGATGAGCTGATCGTCGTAGAAGATGTTCTCCAGCCGGCGGTCGTAGAGGTAGGGCGAAGGCATCCAGATCCAGCCTTCGCCGACGGGCAGTGTGAATTCGGATGTGCCGTTGACCGTCAGTCCGAAGGTGCGTGAACGGTAGTCGGCGGCCATGCGTACCTTGTAGGCCACATTGTCGCTGATGCCGTCGCCCTCCATCATGGTGCCGAAGTAGCCCCATTTGGGGTCGTTGTATAGCAGCTCGTTCTGCGTGCGGGCCTCAATGAGGTAGGCGCCGAAGCCTATCAAAAGATCATTAGCAAAGAGGTTGCCACAGGGATTCGTACGCCACTGCCAGCCCTCCTTGAGGTCGAGCCGGAAGTAGGGTTTAATGTAGCTGTCCTTCTCGGAGCCGCCTGCGGGCCATAGCTCAATGTCGGTCTCGGGCGAGCTGTTCCAGTAGGGGCGAACGTCGACACCTATCGGCACGTGGAAGGTGACATTATATATAATTGGTTCACGAGATACCAGCTCGAAGTCTACGATGTTCCATACCTCCTGCCAGTCGAAGTCGGCATTGTAGCGGAAGCGTAGGTCGGAGATGTCGAAGCTGGCATCGGCCGGCACCGGTGTGAGCGACATCTGCACCGTCTCGTTGTTGTAGGGATGGTCGTTGAAGTCATATTCGAAGTGCTGCAGCGCCACTGATTGACTGACGGTGATGGTGTTGCTGAGTGTCACGCTGGAAGAAAAGCGGACGGTGAAGGTGACCGTGCCAGTCTTCAGACCCGTGGCAACGGTGCCGTCAAGCCTGACGATGCCTTCGGCTGACAGTCCGATGCTCTCGTATTTAGGCATGGTGCCGCCCTGGAAGAGACTGACGATGTCGACCGTCTCGCTGACGTTGATCACTGCCGGGTTGAAAGCAAACGTAGCGTCGCCCTCATAGCCCTTGCCACTGAGCACAACGGGAGCAGAGGGCTGTCCCCAGCTCTCACCGTTGAAACTGACGGCCTGTGAGGAGGTGACGTCATAGACAAGCATCATTTCTCCGGGTGTGTAACGGATTTCGAAGCGCACAGGCTTGCCCGCGTCGGCATCGCGATTACCATGCACGCGCAACACAAAGACCGACTGCCCATTCTCGCCCTGGGCGGCCTCGATGACCACGTCGCGGCACTCGTCATCGACAAAGGCGGCCACATCGTAGTCGGTGTTGTCGGCACCGACGGCATGGTCGTTGACCTGCAAGGTGGCATACACGACGGTCTCATCGTTGTACTGATGGGTGTCAACGGCGTTCCACGCACCTTGGGCAGCAGCACTTAGTGTAAGGCTTGAGATGACGGTTAGTATCAGAAGAAATCTTTTCATAATTTCATTAGGATTTAATGACGTGATTTTATCCGTTGCAAAGATAGGGAAAAAGGCTAAGATGTCCGTTGTCTATTTTTAACAAAAAATTGTTTGTAAGTGAAAAAATGTGTATTCATTGTGCCAAAAAAGGCCGAAAATGGGCCTTTTTGTCTGTCTTGATGTGGTTTTTGTTACTTCCAGACAATTATTTGTAGGATAGAGACAATAATGCTTTCACAGATTTTTTGTATTTTTGCAACTTGTAAAAATGAATACTGAATGTATATGCAAACAGAAAAGATGGATATGAGTTTATGTCGTTGGCGACCTTTGGCCGGTAAACTGCTGTTGGGTCTGTGCATGCTTGTCACGCCGTGCGGGGTGATGGCTGATGAACCTCAGCCGGCAAAGGTCGACTCGCTTCTGAAGGTTTTCGAAGAAAGTAGTCGGCAGCAGCGTTTCGAGCTGGCCACTCAGCTGATAGAGTGCTGTCGTATTGACGATCCTTTGTCTAATGATCAGCAGCTGGCCATCGACAAGCGTATGCCTCAGGATTCTATAGACCTGAAGGTGTGGTTCGCCGCAGAACGCTATTACTATTTACATTCCTATTTTAATGAGGCTATTGCGCTCATCGACCGTGCTCTGCCGCTGACACTTCATGGACAGATTGATATGCGTACCACGTTGCTCTGCGACCGTGGCTATTGCCTGTACAAGACCGGCCGTAGTACCGAGGCTGTCGATACGGAGATGGAGGCCGAACGCCTGGCCCGCAAGTATGGGCTGCTGCAGTCTCAGGCCCGTGCCTATAACTATCTGGCCATCATCAACGTGAGCTTGGGCTTTATCGATGAAGCGAAGCATTTCGTCAAGAAAGCCATAGAGACCGACCAGAAGAGTGGCGATCATGCCAACACCCACAACTACCTGGGCATAGCCTGCGAGATATACAGCGTAGCCAACATCCCCGATTCGGCCATCTATTATGGTCGGCAGGCGGTAGAGGCAGCCCGCGAGATAGGTTACGACGAGGGAGTGGTCAACCACCTCTCGCAGCTCAGTTATGCTTACAACCGTAAGGGCGAATATGCCGAGGCGCTCAAGTTGGCCCAGGAGGCCGTGTCGACGGTGAAGCGTATGCCCGTCGTCGACCGTAACCTGTTGGCCATCAGCCTGGAGTATGTGGCCTATACACTTCTCGACATGAAGCGAAATGCTGAGGCTGTGCCCGTCATCAGGGAGGCCATCGCCCTTCAGCAGGCGGTAGGCAATACACGGTCGGTATGCTATGACTACAAGTCGCTGGCCGAAGCCCTTGAGCCCAATGAGCCCCGTGAGGCGTTGGTTGCATTACGCCACTATTCCAAGATGATGGATTCCATCCACAACGCCCAGATGCACGACGCGCTGAGCCAGGCCAACGCCCAGTTGCACAACAATGAGCTGACGGAGGTTAATGCCTCGACGAAGCGCGAGAATCAGCGTATCATCCTCACTTCGGTCATCATCATCCTGCTGCTGACTGCGGCAGCAGCATCGTTGTATTATTCCATGCGTCAGCGTGGCAGGACCAATCGCATGCTGAAGCAGCTGCAAAAGGTACGCGAACAATTCTTTACCAACGTGACGCATGAGTTCCGTACGCCGCTGACGGTCATCCTTGGCCTGAGCCGGCAGATGCAGGAGGAACATCCAGCATCGTCGCCCAAGCAGGCGGGCCGACTGATAGAACAGCAGGGCCGCCGGTTGCTCGAGCTGGTGAACCAGCTGCTTGACATGACCAAGCTGCAGGCAGCGTCGATGGTCAAGCCCTCGACGGTCTGTCAGAATGTAGTGGGGCAGATAGAGACCATCGTGGAGGGCTTCCGTGGTTTGGCTCAGCAGAAGGACGTGACGCTGACGTATGAGCCTGCCGAGCGACAGGTGGTCATAGACTATGTGCCCGACTATCTGAACAAAGTCCTGACGAATCTGTTGTCGAATGCCGTGAAATTCACGGATGCCGGCGGCTCTGTGGTCGTGAGGACTCAGGTCGTCAACGACAAGTTCCTCCTCTCAGTCAGCGACACGGGTTGCGGCATCCCGAAGAATCAGTTGGGGTACATCTTCGATCCTTTCTATCAGGTAGAGACTGACAAGAGCAAGAACAGTGGCACGGGCATCGGGCTGTCGCTGGTTCGTCAGCTGGTGAATGCCGTCGACGGTACGCTGAACGTTGAGAGCGAGGTGGGCCGTGGGTCGACGTTCACCGTCAGTATTCACTATAAGCCATGCCGTAAGGCCGAGGAAAAGCAGGATGTAGCATCTGTTCCTACAAAACCGTCGGTAGCACCGACGGCAGAACCGACAGCGTTCGAACTGCAGGATGCCGACATGGCTGACGATACCAGGACGCGCATTCTGATTGTCGACGACAACTCGTCGGTGGCCTACTATATAGGCACCGTGTTGTCCAAAAGATATGATGTGTTCTATGCCGCCGACGGGCAGTCGGGCCTCGACAAGGCCAGGCAGATCATGCCCGACTTGGTGGTGACCGACGTGATGATGCCGGTTATGGATGGACTGGAGTTGTGCAGGAAGATTCGTACAGACGAGATGACCAGCCATATTCCCGTGGTGGTGATTACGGCCAAGTCGGGCGACAACGACCGTCTGGAGGGACTGAAGGCTGGTGCCGATGCCTATCTGACCAAGCCATTCAACGAGCAGGAACTGCTGATCCTGGTAGGACAGCTGCTGGAACAGCGCAGGGCATTGCGCGAGAAATTCTCGAAGCAGTATGTCCAGATGCGGGCAGCTGATACGGAAGAACTGAACGAGCAGCAGACACCGCTCGACCGTCAGTTCCTCAACAAGGTGGATGCCCTGATTGTCGAGCTGATGGCGCAGGGACAGGCCGACTTGGAACATGTGGCTGCCCACCTCTACATTCATCCGCCTACCTTCCGTCGTAAGGTGACGGCCATCACGGGCATACCCCCGGCACAGTACATCATGCGCCGTCGCATCGAGGAGGCCTGCAACTTGCTGGCCGACTATCCGAAGATTACGATTGCCGAGGTGGCTGAACGCTGCGGCTTCTCCGATAGTGCCCACTTCGTCCACGTGTTCCGTCGATTTAAGGACACAACCCCGTTGAAATGGGCGAAACAGACAAATGATAAGTGAGAAGTGAAGTCACTTCTCACTTCTTATTGATTTCCCTGATCAGCCTGTCGGCGTGTCCCCACTTGTCCATCATGAAGGTGACGTAGCGCATGTCGACACCGATGCAGCGGGCCAGTTTAGAGTCGAAGAAGATGTCGCTGGACAGCGAGTCCCAGTTGCCGTCGAAGGCCAGACCTATGAGTCGGTTCTTGCCGTCGAACATCGGTGAGCCCGAGTTGCCGCCCGTGATGTCGTTGGTGGTCAGGAAGCACAGCGGCATCTGGCCGGCATTCTCCATCAGCGTGATCATCTCCGGCTGCACGCGGTAGTCCTCCACCTTGTCGCCCGTCTTCATCTTGGCCACAAGGCTGGGGGCCTTGGTCATATAGCCCGAGGGCTGTCCGCCCAGGTTGTACTCCTTCACCTGACCGTACGACATACGCATGGTGAAGTTGGCATCGCTGTAGTGGGGCATGTCCTGCTCCATGCGCAGCTTGGCGGCGCAGAGGTAGCGCTCCTGGGCATCGATGCTGTCGCTGATGTCCTCTATCTCGGTTCTCAGCGTCATCAGCACCTCCGTCAGCTGGTAGCCGTAGCTGACGCCCATATCCTTCATGAACGACTTCTTGTTCGGGTACACGCGGGCCTTCTTCTTCATCAGCTTCGACTTCTTGTACAACGCGTCGGCGTATGCCTGGCAGTCGCCGCCATACTTCTTGTCAATCATCTCGGTGTAGAAGGCGGGCAGATACTTCTTGTCCTTCACGTGCTCACGGTAGTTCTTCAGCATGGTGCCCAGTATCTCGCGGTCCGTGTCGTAGTCCCACGTGTCGCTGTTGTCCTTGAAGGCTATGTGCTGGCGCTTGCCGTGGCCCACGGGCGTGGCGCCGTTGTGCACCCTGCGGGCACGTACCGACAGCTCGTCGTTGCGGCCGAACGACTCGCTCCAGTTCATGAATGCCTCCATCACGCTGATGCGCTGCTTGTACAGCTGCTCCATCTTCTGGAAGTCCAGCTGGCCCTTCAGGAATCCCGTCTGCTGCTGCCACTCGGCCAGCTGACGCTCAAACTGCTGCTTCTGCTTGATGAGCCCTATGGAGTCTATGCACTTGTTCATGCCGATAGAGTTCTTCCAGTAGTTGCTCGACTGGGCATACTTAGAGTCGTACTTGATGCGCACGGCCTCCGATGCGTCCATGTGACGCTTCATCACCTGCTGCTTCACGCCGCGCACCTGAGCACGGACGGCATTCTGCACGTAGCGCTCCTCAATGCCGTAGCTCGACAGGTAGCGGCTTGTGGAGCCCGGATAGCCCATGGTCATGGAGAAGTCACCCTCCTGGTAGCCCTCCTGCGACACCTGTGCCCAGTGCTCGGGGTGGTAGGGCACGTTGCGCTCAGAGTACTCGGCAGGGCCGTTGGTCTCCGGGTCGGCATAGATGCGGAACACGGAGAAGTCGCATGTCTGGCGCGGCCACATCCAGTTGTCAGTCTCGCCTCCAAACTTACCCATCGACTTGGGAATGGTGAACACCAGTCGCAGGTCGGTGAAGTCGCGGTAGGTCGTGGCGTAGTAGCTGTTGCCCTCGTAGAAAGCCTTCAGTTCCAGTCGCAGTGTGGAGTCCTTGGCCTTCACCTCCTTCGACATAGCGTTCTCTAATGAGTCCAGGTAGGCATACTGGGCATGCGTGTCCATGGCCTCGAACTCAGGTGTCAGCACACGGTCGGTGACGTCCTTCTGCTCTACCATGAACGACACGAACATGTCCTTGTTGGGCAGTTCCTCTTCGTAGCTCTTGGCATAGAATCCGTTCAGCATGTAGTCATGCTCCACGGTAGAGTGACTTCTGATGGCCTCGAATCCGCAGTGGTGGTTGGTAAACACCAGTCCGTCGGGGCTCACCACGACGCCCGAGCAGTAGCCCGAGAAGTTCACCACGCTCTTCATGATGGCGTCGTCAGCCTTGTACAGTTTGTCGTACGGCAGCTCGTAGCCGTAGCCTTTCATCTGCTCGTACACCGCCTGCGGCAGGTTGTAGAGCGTCCACATGCCCTCGTCGGCACTGATATTCATCGAGGCCAGCAGGGCTGTCAGGGTAACAAGAGTCTTTTTCATTCTTCTTTCCTTATTATATTATTGTTTTTTCAGTATCGCTTGCAAAGGTACGAATAAGCGAGCGAAATGCAAAAGAAAAAACCGTTTTTCTTTTCATTTCCGAGCGAAAGTACCTAAGACCGCAGGTCAAAGGTACGAATAAGCGAGCGAAATGCAAAAGAAAAAAACGTTTTTCTTTTCATTTCCGAGCGAAAGTACCTAAGACCGCAGGTCAAAGGTACGAATAAGCGAGCCATATTAAAGGAACATGGATAGCCGCACAAGTTGTGCGGAGCGCCCGTACAAGTTGTCCGGAGGCTCCGGACAAATAGTACGGAGGTTCCGGACAAACAGTTTCAAAACTTAGCATTGATTTTGAAACTGGCTCCATCATGCTTTGGTGTAACTCAGTTTCTGACTACAAATTTACTAAAAAAAGTGCAAAACACCAAATTTCTCGCTCTTTTTTGACTGTTTTTTGCCACTTTTTCTCTATTTTCACCATTTGTTTTCCCGTTTTTACCATTTCATCTATCATCTGTCACCCTATCTGTCACCACTTAATGCACTGATTTATAGCGTGATGACCGAAGGTGACAGATAATACAGTAAAAATAAAAATTTCATGTAGAGTGACCAGAAGTGGCCAAAAATTAACATGGCATCAGTGCCTTTATTCTTACTTTTTAAAGTATTTCCCTATGACGGGGAGGTTGCTCAGCGGCAGGTCGCGACGGATGATGACGATAAGGAAGATGATGATGAGCAGTGTGTTCAGCGCGAGGGCCGCCCATGAAGGCAGGGAGACCGTGGCGCGCCACATGCCGACGTAAAAGAGAATGGTCAGGCCGACATAGAGAGCGATGTCGCGCATGGGGTAGGGGATGGGATTCTTGCGCTGGCCCACAAAATAGCTGAGCACCATGGCCGTGCCGTAGCCTGCCACGCCACCCCAGGCGCAGGCCCAGTAGCCGTAGCGGGGTATGAACAGGAGGTTGACGGCGAAGAGCACCGCGCAACCGATGATGGAGAATACGGCACCGTAGATGGTCTGGTCGCTCAGCTTGTACCAGAACGAGAGGTTGAAGTAGACACCCATCATAATCTCGGCCACCATGACGATGGGCACCACGCCCAGTCCCTCACGATAGTCGGCTCCGATGATGTGCTGCAGCAAGGGCATCCATCCCACCACGCAGAGGAAGGCCAGCAGGGTGAAGATGAGGAAATACTTCATGGCCTGGGCATAGTATTCGGCACTGTCGCTGTCCTTGCTTTTGGCGAAGACGATGGGCTCGTAGGCATAGCGGAAGGCCTGGGTGATCATGGCCATGATCATGGCTATCTTGACGCACGAGCCGTAGATGCCCAGTTGTATGTTAGCCTGTGCCTCGTCGGGATAGACGAGGGGGAACACAATCTTGTCGGCCACCTGGTTGAGGATGCCGGCGATGCTGAGGATGAGGATGGGCCACGAGTAGCTGAGCATGCGGCGGAGCAGCCGCCCGTCGAAATGCCACTTTACATGGAACAGTTCGGGAACGAACAGCAAGGATATGAATCCCGTGCAGAGCAGGTTGATGAAGAAGACATAGAATACCGACGTCTTGCCCAGCACCACGAAGTACAAAAGGTTGAGTCCGATGTTCAGCACAATGAAGAGCAGTTTGAGTGAAGCGAAGCGTATAGCCCGCTTCTGGAACCGCAGGTAACTGAAGAGTATGGCCTGCAGGGCATCCATGGCCACTACTACACCCATCATCAGCAGATAGTCATGATGGTCGGCATAGCCCAGCATCTTGCTGATTGGTCCTATGAAGGCAAAGAGCAGTACTAGGAACAGGGCGGTGAGCGATGCGATGACAGCCGATGCTGTGGAGAAGACGGTGTCGGGCTTGTTCTTGTCGTCATTGGCGAATCGGAACAGCGTGGTCTCCATGCCGAAGGTGAGCAGCACCAGTATCAGGGCGGTATACGCATAGACGTTGGTGCTGATGCCATAGTCGCCCGAGTCTTTCGGCATGTAGTGGGTGTAGAGTGGTACGAGCAGGTAGTTGAGAAACCTGCCGATGATGCTTGATAGTCCGTAGATGGCCGTGTCCTTGGCCAAGCCCCCTAAGTTAGGGGGTTGGGGGTCTGAACGACCCTCGCTTATAGTTTGATTCTTGTTCATAGTTTTCTATTTTTGTTTTGTCTGTGCTTGTTCAGACCCCCAACCCCCTAACTTAGGGGGCTTGGAGACTTATCCGAAGAATAAGTAAGCCATGAAGATAGCGGCGATGATGCCGGCGAAGTCGGCCAGCAGTCCGCAGGTGACGGCATGGCGGGTGTGGCGGATGCCGACGCTGCCGAAGTAGACGGCTAATATATAAAAGGTGGTGTCTGTAGAGCCTTGGAAGATGCACGACAGGCGACCTACGAACGAGTCGGCGCCGTAGGTCTGCATGGCATCGACCATCATGCCGCGGGCTCCGCTGCCCGAGAGGGGCTTCATCAGTGCCGTGGGCAGAGCCTCCACGAAGTCGGTGTTGATGCCCATGGCTGCCACCAGCCAGCGTATGCCGTCGATGAGCATGTCCATGGCTCCCGAGGCACGGAAGACGCCGATGGCCACCAGGATGGCTACCAGATAGGGTATGATGCGCACGGCGGTGTGGAATCCGTCCTTGGCACCCTCGACGAAGGCATCGTAGACGTTGACCTTCTTCAGCACGCCGGCCAGGATGAAGCAGATGATGATGGTCATCAGCATGATGTTGGACACCGAGGTAGACACGAGGTCCATGGTGACGCTGTTCAGTTGCATCATGCCCCAGATGAGGGCGGCAATGACGGTGGTGGCACCGCCGAGGGCCAGCATGATGGTGCGGTTGAGCAGGTTGATCTTCTGGTAGAGCGCCGTGACGATGATGCCGGCGAGGGTCGAGAAGAAGGTAGCCAGCAGGATGGGGATGAAGATGTCGGTGGGCTGTGCCGCTCCCTGCTGGGCGCGGTAGACCATGACGCCGACAGGCACGATGGCCAGTCCGCTGGTGTTGAGCACCAGGAACATGATCATGGGGTCGGTGGCCGTCTCGCGCAGTCGGGTGCGCTCAGCATCGCTGATATTGGTTTTCGCCTTCACCTCCTCTTCCTTGATGTCGTTGAGCTGCTCCATGGCCTTCAGGCCCAGTGGTGTGGCGGCATTGTCCAGTCCCAGCATGTTGGCCGAGATGTTCATGAAGATGCTGCCCGTGGCGGGGTGGCCCTTGGGGATGCCGGGGAAGAGCTTGACAAACAGCGGACTGAGCCAGCGCGACAGCACGTTGACCACACCGCCCTTCTCGCCTATACGCATGATGCCGAGCCACAGCGACAGCACACCCGTCAGTCCCAGTGAGATCTCGAAGGCGGTGGTCGACGAGCTGAACGTAGAGCGTATCATCTCGGGGAATACCTCGTAGTCGCCCATGAAGATCAGTCGTACCAGCGCAATGACAAATGCGATGACGAAAAACGAAATCCAAATATAATTGAGTACCATAACAAGGTGCAAAGGTAGTGCTTTTTAGATGAAAGATGAAAGATGAAAGATGAAGGATTTCGGTCTTGCGTTGACATTATTTAACGAATAAACTTCAAACATCAAACTTCTATCTTCAAATTATTGTGTACCTTTGCACCCGAATTCAAGGGGTGCCTGCTTTTGCAGGCTGAGATGATACCCTCAACACCTGATGCGGACTATACCGACGTAGGGATAAATTTAAAAGAACAATGAAAAAATTGGTATTTGCATGGGTGGCAATGTCTGTTGCCACAGCAGCGGGTGCACAGGATGTGGACACGCTGAAGTTGGAGAAGTTACAGGAAGTGACTGTCAGTGGTGTGCGTACACAGAAGGACGCACCCTACGCCGTGTCGAACATCAAGCGGCAGGAGCTGAGCAGTCACTCCACCACCGGCCAGGAACTGCCCTTCCTCTTTGCACGAACACCGGGCGTGCTGGCATGGAGCGAGAACGGACTGGGCACCGGGACAACCTATATGCGTATTCGTGGCGCCGGCGGATCGCGCATCAACGTGACGCTCGACGGCGTGCCCCTCAACTCGCCCGAGGACCAGTGTGTCTTCTGGGCCAACATGAACTCGTACGGCTCGCTGTTAGGTTCGGTACAGATACAGCGCGGCGTGGGTACGTCGACCAATGGCGACGGTGCCTTCGGCGGTACCATCGGCCTGATGTCGAAAGCACCGTCCATGAAGCCCTCGGCCGAGCTGTCGGGCTCCTACGGCTCGTATAATACATATAATGTGGGCGGCTCGTTCTCTACAGGATTGCTGTGGCGACACCTCATCCTCGACGGCGCCTACCACGAGACGAATACCGACGGCTTCATCCACGGCACCAGCGGACGCTCTGGGTCCTACTACGGCGGCCTCACCTGGCTCGTGTCCGATGGTTTTGCCATCCGATACAAGAACTTCGGCAACTTCGAGAAGACCGGACAGGCATGGAACGGCATCACCGCCGGCAACAACGACTACTCGCTCATGGACGGCAACTACGACGACGGCTCGTGGGGCTACACCACGCCGACGGGCATCAAGACATACGCCGACATGGTCGAGGCCGGGCTGGGACAGTACAACAGCCTGTATGAGCAGCTGGTGACCGACGGCGACGGGCTGTTTGTCAAGGATGCCGACGGCCACTACCTGACGCAGCGCTACACCATGCGCGACGGCAGCTACTGGCCCAGGACTACCGACAACTTCTGGCAGAACCACAACATCCTGTCGGCATCGTTCGAGATGGGCGACCACTGGACGGCTACGGCCTCTGCCCACTACACCCACGGCTACGGCTACTATAATGAGTTCCGTCCTGACAACAAGCTGAAGAAGTTCGGACTCTCGGACCCCATCGTGAAGAAGACCGACTTTGTGCGTAAGAAGGGACTGAAGCAGGATGCCTATGGACTGGTGGGTAACGTGAACTACAGGGATGCGCGATGGGACGTCATCGGCGGCCTCTCGGTGCAGCAGTTCAAGGGCAACCACTTCGGCTACGTCACCTATATCAAGGACCAGGCACTCGCCGACCGCATACTGGCCAATGGCGACTACCAGTACTACGACTCGGACGCCAAGAAGCTGGATGCCAACGTCTACGTGAAGGCTGCCTACAGCCTGACCGACCAGTGGAAGGCCTTCGCCGACGTGCAGTATCGCCGCGTGAACTACAAGACCGACGGCATCAACGATAAGTTCTACGAGGAGAATAACCTGTACTACAACCAGATGCTGAACATAGACAAGAAGTACAACTTCTTCAATCCGAAGCTGGGCATCAGCTGGAGCCAAGGCCCTCACATGGCTTATGCCTCGGCTGCCATGAGCCATCGCGAGCCGGAACGCAACAACTTCACCGACAACTACAAGTACCCCGAACCCAAGGACGAGCAGCTGCTCGACTTCGAGGCAGGCTACTTCTTCTCGTCGCGCGCCTTCCGCGCCGGTGCCAACCTCTACTACATGAAGTACAAGAACCAGCTGGTGCAGACGGGCGAGCTGAGCGAGATAGGCGAGCCGCTGACCACCAATGTCAAGGACTCGTACCGCATGGGTGCCGAGCTGACGGCTGCATGGGACGTGTGCCGGTGGCTGACACTGGAAGGCAACGCCGCCCTGAGTCAGAACAAGCTGAAGGACTTCACCGAGATGGCCTCAGTAGACTGGGACGACTCGTTCCGGCCCATCCACTACGATAACGCCACGCTGGCATTCTCGCCATCGGCCATACTGAACGGATTCATCGACTTCCACTACCAGGGCTTCAAGGCTACGTGGCACACCAACTTCGTGTCGCGACAGTATCTGGACAACAGCGAGAACCGCGACCGCTCGCTGCCTGCCTTCTCGTTCTCTGACCTGGCACTGAGCTACACCTCGAAGGTGACGAAGGTGGCTCCGCTACACGAGGTGGTCATCGGCCTGAACATCAACAATATCTTCGATGCTCACTATGCCACCAGCGGATGGGTGTACTCCAGCATACTCGACGGCTACAACCACCCCAATGAGAACCGCTACTACCAGATAGGATTTGTTCCCATGGCGGGACGTACGGCCATGGCAAGCCTGACTTTGAGGTTCTAGGCCTCCCCCCAACCCCCTCCAAAGGAGGGGGCTTAAATACATATAATTATGGATGCACTACGATTTTTAGATATACTCGGATTTGTCATCGGACTGGTCTATCTCTACCTGGAGTATAAGGCCAGCATCTGGCTGTGGGTGGTCGGCATCATCATGCCTGCCATCGACATGGTGCTCTACTTCAAGGCCGGACTCTATGCTGACTTCGGTATGTCTATTTACTATAGCCTCATTGCTGTCTATGGCTACGTGGTATGGCGCTTTGGGCGACAGGCAAGGAAAGAGGGAGAAATGCCCGTCACGCATTTCCCCCTCTATTACATCTTTCCCGCCACGGCCATGCTGGGGCTGGTGTGGTACGTCATCTGGTGGATACTCTCCACGCAGACCGACTCTAACGTGCCGCTCAGCGATGCCTTTACCACGGCACTCAGCATCGTGGCTATGTGGGCTCTGGCCCGCAAGTATGCCGAGCAGTGGCTGCTGTGGTTGGTTGTCGATGCCGTCTGCTGTGTGCTATATATATATAAAGGTATACCCTTCAAGGCATGCATCTATGGCATCTACACCGTCTTTGCCGTCTTCGGCTACCGCAAGTGGCTCTATCTGATTAAGAGCTAAGAAGCACAAAATAATTCTAAAATCACACTTCATACTCGCCGAAGGCGACACCTCTTAATTCTTAACTCTAAACTCTAAACTCTTCATCGCCCTCATGGCGTTGAGCACGGCCAGCACCGTGACGCCTACGTCGGCAAAGACGGCCATCCACATGGTGGCCAGACCGAAGGCTGCCAGGATGAGCACGCCTAACTTCACGCCGATGGCAAACCATACGTTCTGACGAGCTATCTGCAACGTCCTGCGGGCTATGCGGATAGCCGTCGCTATCTTTGAGGGCTGGTCGTCCATCAGCACCACGTCGGCGGCCTCGATGGCTGCGTCGCTGCCCAGTCCGCCCATGGCAATGCCTACGTCGGCACGGGCCAGCACAGGCGCATCGTTGATGCCGTCGCCTACAAAGGCGGTGAAGGAGGGGGAAGCGTCGAGTGATGAGTGGGGGGTGTTGAGTGACTCAAACAGCGCGACTTTGTCGGCAGGGAGCAGTTCGGAGTGATATGCATCGACACCTACCTCGCGAGCCACGCGGGCTGCTACTTCCTCACGGTCGCCTGTCAGCATGACGGTCTTCTCTACGCCCAGCTGCTTTAGTTGCATGATGGCCGCACGGGCATCGTCCTTCACCACATCGTTGACCACCACACGACTCATGGTGCCGTCCTCCTTGCGCAGCACTTCGCCACGGGTCAGCGTGCCTGTCTTGTCGAACACGACGACTTTCAGGCGTGACAGCACGTCCATGAATTTAGCTCCCTTGATCAGAATACCCTGACGCGAAGCACCACCTATGCCACCGAAGAAGGTGAGGGGCACGCTGATGACCAGTGCACAGGGGCACGACACGACGAGGAACATCAATGCCCTGTAGAGCCAGGTGGGACTGAGAAGTGAGAAGTGGGAGGTGATAAGTGATTCTATGAGCGGCGGGACAAAGGCTACCAAGATGGCTGCCAGCACGACGATGGGCGTGTAGACACGGGCAAACCTCGTGATGAAGTTCTCGCTCTTCGACTTATGTTCGCTGGCATGCTCCACCAGCTCTATGATCTTTGCCACCGTACTGTCGTCGTAGCTCTTCGTCGTCTGTATGTGGATGACGCCGGTGAGGCTGACGCAGCCCGACACGACCTCGTCGCCCTCGTGCACCTCGCGAGGGGCACTCTCGCCTGTCAGGGCCACCGTGTTCAGCTCCGTGCTGCCCTTGATGACGGTGCCGTCCAGCGGAATCTTCTCGCCAGGGCGCACCACGATGGTCGTGCCTACCGTCACCTGTTCGGGCTTCTCTTTCTTCAGCTCCCCGTTGCTGTCCAGCACGTTGGCTACGTCGGGGCGGATGTCCATCAGGTGGGCAATGCTCTTCCGGCTGCTGTCCTCGGCATAGCCCTCCAGCAGTTCGCCTATCTGGAAGAACAGCATGACGAATACTGCCTCGGGGTACTGCGTCTCGGCACCAGGCAGAAAACCGATGCAGAGGGCCCCGATGGTAGCTACCGACATCAGGAAATGCTCGTTGAAGGCCTCGCCGTGAACCAGTCCTTCGGCAGCCTCTCTCAGCGTGTCGTGGCCTATCAGCAGGTAGGGCACCAGATATACCAGCAGCAGTTGCCAGGTGGTCAGTGCGCAGTGTTTCTCTATCAGCACGCAGCCTACCAGCAGCACTGCCGTGACGACTATCAGCGTCAGTTTGTGTCGCAGGCCGCCTTCGTGGTGATGTTCGTGGTGGTGACAATGTCCGTGCGAGCAGCACTCATGTTCGTGTTCGTGCTCGTCTTCGTGATGGTGATGATGATGTTCGTGTGACATATATTTCTTTTCTTTTGTTCCTTTTTCCGCTGCAAAGGTAGGTTGAATGTTTTGCAACTGGATTGCAAAGAGCACAATAAAGCGACATTCGTCACGTTATTGTAGGTAAAAAAGAATCACAAGATGAAGAAATGTATCACCACACTGCTGTACCTGTGCACAGTCATCATCACTGCACAGGCCACTATCGTTGACTCTACAGCCAACGTCATCGTCTACTATCCGGAGTTCTCGTCCATTGACCTGGTGTGCGGACAGATGCCGTCAACTACCGATGAAACCGTCGATTTTTGTTGTCCGGCAGCCTTTACGGGCCAGTTGCTCGACACCTTCACCCACACCAATATAGCCGACAACCACGTCAGCGGCGGCATCTACTACAAGGGCTATGCCTGCGATGTCAACACCGGGGCCTTCGCATGGTCAGCCCAGGGGTGGTCGTTCATGCCCAAGGATCAGTTCTTCTACAACGTCAGCCAGTATGCGATGGGCTTCTGCCAATACCTTATTATATATAATGGTGAGGTGATGCCCCGATGGAAGAAACTGGTCAATTTCAGCTATCGCTACCGTGCACTCTGCGAGCGTGGCGGCAGGCTCTGCCTTGTAGAGTCGAAGGAGATCGTCACCTTCGATGACTTCCTGGCCCAGTTGCAGGCCATCGGCGTCACCCATGCCCTCTATCTGGAGATGGGTGCAGGTTGGAACTACACCCTCTACCGCGACCTCTACGGCCACATCCGCGAACGTTTCCCTGAGGCTAAGACCAACAAGTTCTTCCCCTACCGCACCAACTGGCTCACTTTCTACCGGTAAGTGGTGCTCTTCGTGCGACCAAAAGCGTCACTCGGCCAGCACAAAGTCGAGCTGGCGGCGCTCTACGTTGGCGCGTGCCACCTTGATGCGCACAGGGTCACCCAGCTGGTACTTCTGGTGGTGACGGCGTCCTACCAGGCAGTAGTTGCGCTCGTCGTACTCGTAGTAGTCGCCCTCCAGGTCGTGCATGCCAACCAGACCTTCGCAGTGGTTCTCGTCTATCTCGCAGAAGATGCCGTAGGACTGTATGCCCGAGATGTGGGCGTCAAACTCCTGACCTATCTTGTCGGCCATGAACTCTACCATCTTGTACTTGATAGAGTCGCGCTCAGCGTTCTGTGCCGTCTGCTCCATGTCGCTGGCATGTTCGCACAGCTCTTCGTAGTGCTCCTGATTGGCCGAGCGGGCACCGTCCTGATAGCGTGTCAGCAGGCGGTGTACCATCATGTCGGGATAGCGGCGGATGGGCGACGTGAAGTGGGTGTAGTAGTCGAATGACAGTCCGTAGTGCCCTATGTTGTGGGTCGAATATTTGGCTTTCATCATCGCACGGAGAGCTAGCGTCTCCACCAGTTTCTGTTCGCGTGAGCCTTCGGCCTGGGACATCAGTTTGTTGAGACCTCGTGAGATGGCGCCCCTCGTCCCGCTGGTCTTCACCTTGTAGCCCAGCGGTGCCAGCACGGTGCGCAGGCTCTCCAGCTTCTGGGGGTCGGGTTGGTCGTGGACGCGGTAGACGAAGGTCTTCGATGATTTGCTGTTTGGCGATTTACCATTTACATTTTTGGTGCCTCCTACCCATTCAGCCACGGTCCTGTTGGCCAGCAGCATGAATTCCTCGATGAGCTGAGTGGCGTCGGTCGACTTCTTGAAGTAGCAGCGTGTGGGCTTGCCCTTCTCGTCGATGTCGAAGTGCAGCTCCTCGCGGTCGAACTTCACGGCACCGCTACTGAACCTCCGTTCGCGCAGTTTCTGCGCCATTAAGTGAAGAGTGATGAGTGAAGAGTGAAGAATCTCTTCGCTATCAGGAGCGGCGGCAGCAAATTTTTCACTATTCACTTTTCCTTTTTCACTTTTCACTTTTCCCTTTTCACTGTTCACTTTTCCCTTTTCACTGTTCACTTTACCCTTTTCCCTTTCAAGTATCTCCTGTACCTCCTCGTAGGCAAATCTGCGGTCGCTCCTGATGACGGTATGGGCCAGGTGCCAGTCCTTGATGTTGGCATCCTCGTCCATGACGAAGATGACGCTGTAGCACAGCTTTTCCTCGTCGGGGCGCAGCGAGCAGATGAAATTGCACAGCCGCTCGGGCAGCATGGGCACCGTACGGTCTACGAGGTAGACGCTCGTGCCTCGCTGTTCGGCCTCGCGGTCTATGAGGTTGCCCCCGCTGATGTAGTGGGTGACGTCGGCAATGTGGACGCCGACCTCATAGAGAGATGCCCCCCCTTCTGCCCCCGAGGGGGCTACATTGGTTTTGCGGCCTCTTTCTATAGAAGCCCCCTCGGGGGCCGTATGGGGGGCCTTTCTTATCGACAATGCATCGTCGAAGTCCTTGGCATCCTTCGGGTCAATAGTGAACGTCAGGACGTCGCGGAAGTCCTCGCGGCGGGCTATCTCCTCCTCGGTGATGCCGGCTTCTATCTTGTTGGCTGCCTCCTCCACACGCTTCGGGTACTTGTAGGGCAGGCCGTACTGTGCCAGTATGGCGTGCATCTCCACGTTGTTGTCGCCCTGCTCGCCCAGCACGTCGATGACCTCGCCCACGATGTTCTTCGACTCTGGCGTAGGCCACTGCGTGATTTTCACCACGGCCTTCTGTCCCGTCTTGCCGCCCTTCAGCTTCTTCTTGGGTATCAGCACGTCGTGTACGAAGATGTTACCCTCGGTCACCAGGAAGGCGAAGTCCTTCTCCACCTGCAGGATGCCGACGGCCTGGTCGTGCTTGCGCTGTAGTATCTCGGTGACGATGGCCTCCTTGATGTGGTTCTGACGGCGTGCCATCAGCGCCACCCGCACACGGTCGCCGTTCAGGGCGAACATCGAGTTGCGCTCCGAGACGAAGATGGGCTTGCCGCCATCATCGGGCTGGAACGAGTTCTTGCCGTTCACCTTACGGATGAACGTACCCTCCTGCACCTGCGTCTTCAGGTTCAGGCGGTACGATGTGTTGTCCACCTTGCTCAGGTAGTCGTCCCAAGCCATTTCCTCCATCGTGTCTATAGCCAGCATCTTGGCCGGATGGGTGTTGAGTCGCAGAGCCTTGAATATCTGTTTGAAGTTCAGCGCTTCGCCGGGGTGAGCCTGAAACAGCCCCTGCAGTGCCTCGGTCACTTCACGCTTCGACAGTCGTTTTCCACCTTTCTTATTTCCCATAATCGTACGTATTTAATAGATTTTGTTGCAAAGATACGAAATAAATGACAATTGACAATTGATAATTGATAATTATTTTGTAATTTTGCCGACAAATTCCGATATATATGAAGATTTTAGTCACCGGAGCCAGCGGTTTTATTGGCTCTTTCATCGTAGAAGAAGCACTCAGACGTGGTTTCGAGACGTGGGCTGCCATGCGCGGCACCAGTTCGAAACAGTTCCTCAAGGACGACCGTATCCACTTCATTGAGCTGAACCTGTCCGACCAGCAGGCACTGGAGCAGCAGCTCGCGGGCCATACGTTCGACTACGTGGTACATGCTGCTGGCGTGACTAAATGTCTTGACACCCGTGATTTCTATCGTATCAATACCGAGGGAACCAAGAACCTGGTGCAGGCGCTCATCCAGCTGCAGATGCCCATCAAGCGCTTTGTCTACATCAGCTCGCTCAGCATCTTCGGAGCCATCCGTGAGCAGCAGCCCTACGAGGAGATACGCGAGGACGACACCCCGCAGCCCAACACGGCCTATGGCAAGAGCAAGCTCGAGGCAGAGCGGTTCTTGGATAGTTTAAGTTCCTTCCCCTACGTCATCCTGCGTCCTACGGGAGTCTATGGTCCGCGAGAACGCGACTATTTCCTCATGGCAAAGAGCATCAAGCAGCACTCTGACTTCGCCGTGGGCTACAAGCGTCAGGACATCACCTTCGTCTATGTACAGGATGTCGTGCAGGCCGTATTCCTGGCCTGCGAGAAGGGACAGACGGGCCGCAAGTATTTCCTCAGCGATGGTAAGGTCTACCAGTCGACGACCTTCTCCGACCTCATCCGGCGCGAGCTGGGCAACCCCTGGTGGATTCGTATCACGGCTCCCGTATGGGTATTGCGTGTCGTCACCTTCTTCGGCGACAAGATAGGACACCTGACGGGTAAGATATCTGCCCTCAACAATGATAAATACCACATCCTGAAGCAGCGCAACTGGCGCTGTGACATCCAGCCCGCCATCGACGAGCTGGGCTACCATCCCGAGTACGACCTGGAGCGCGGCGTCCCCCTCACCATCCGCTGGTACAAGGACCACGGCTGGCTGTGACAGCGTATCAGGCGGCAAAACCGCCTGTAACAGTGTCAGGCGGTTATGCCGCCTGAATCCCCCCAAAAAAGAAAGAACAAATTGACACTCTCCGCATTTTTAAACAAAGAAGCCACCCCCCGCAGGGGCTTGTGCTGGTTCGAGTGGGTGATGATCATCTACGCGCTGGCTACCTTCGTGTTCATAGCCGTCTTCTTCGGCCGGCTCAATCATCCCGGCACGATGATCATGGGACGCATCCTCGCCATGCTGATGACTGCCGCCCTATGGGGCGCCTACCGGCTGTGGCCCTGCCGGCTGATCATGACACTGCGCGTCGCTGCACAGATACTGCTCCTCTCATGGTGGTATCCCGATACCTACGAGCTCAACGTCGTATTTCCCAACCTCGACCATATCTTCGCTTCCTGGGAACAGGCGCTCTTCGGCTGTCAGCCGGCGCTGCTGTTCTCGCAGAACTTCCCGTCGCCGTGGGTCAGCGAGCTGCTCTCGCTGGGATATGTCAGCTACTATCCCATGATAGCTGCCGTCGCCTTCTACTATTGCATACGGCACTACGACCGCTTCCTCTACTGTTCGTACGTCATCCTGGGTGCCTTCTTCCTCTTCTATGTCATCTTCATCTTCCTGCCCGTCGTCGGTCCGCAGTATTATTATATGGCTGTGGGCACCGACCAGATAGCACAGGGCTTTTTCCCCGACCTGGGCTACTACTTCCACGACCATCAGGCATCGCTCACCATACCTGGCTATAAGGACGGCTTCGTCTATCATCTGCTGCAGCAGGCCCACGATGCCGGCGAACGTCCCACGGCCGCCTTCCCCAGCAGTCATGAATGCATCAGCGTCGTGCTGCTGTCTCTGGCCAAAGAGGCCCGCAGCCGCAAGCTCTTCTACGTGCTGCTGCCCCTCAGCGTACTGATGTTCTTCGCTACGTTCTACATCCAGGCCCACTATGCCATCGATGCCATCGCAGGCATCTTCGTGGGCACCGCCATCTACTTCCTGCTGCGCCATCTCTACAAGCCCCATAAGCCCCATGAGTCCCATAGGCCCTATAGGCCCCATGAGACCCATTAACCCCAATCAAAAAAATATCCCGCTGCAAAAAAAATTCCACTCAGTGTTTCGAAATACAAATATTTTTTTGTAACTTTGCGCGCAAATTCACAAACCCAAACAGCGATAACACAAAATGGGCGGATTTTTCGGAACCATCTCCACTAAGGATTGCGTAAACGACTTGTTTTACGGAACCGACTACAACTCACATCTCGGCACCCGCCGTGCGGGACTTGTCACGTTCGACCGCGAACGCGGTTTCACACGCTCCATCCACTCGCTGGAGCGTGATTATTTTCGTTCTAAGTTCGAGGACGAACTCGATGATTTCAAGGGCAATCAGGGACTGGGCGTCATCAGCGACACCGACCCGCAGCCTATCATCATCAACTCCCACCTGGGGCGCTATGCCGTCGTCACCGTTGCCAAAATCAACAATCTGCGCGAGATTGCCGACGAACTGCTGACGCAGCGCATGCACCTCAGCGAACAGTCTGCTAACAAACTCAATCAGACGGAGCTCGTCGCTCTGCTCATCAACATGGGCAACTCGTTCGTTGATGGCATCAACCGCGTCTATCAGAAAATCAAAGGCTCGTGCTCCATGCTCATCCTCACCGAGGACGGCATCATCGCAGCACGCGACTTCCTGGGACGCACGCCCATCGTCATCGGACGTAAGGAGGTGCACCAGCTGTCGCCCATCGGCACCGACGACTGGGAGAAAGCCTACGCCGTGAGCAGTGAGTCGACAGCCTTCCCCAATCTCAGTTATAAGACGGTACGCGACGTGGGTCCCGGCGAGATAGTACGCATCACTGCCAGCGGCATGGAGGTGCTGCAGCAGCCCTTCAAGCGCTGTCAGATATGCTCATTCCTCTGGGTCTACTATGGGTTCCCCTCCTCCTGCTACCAGGGCATCAATGCCGAGCAGGTGCGCGAGAAGAACGGACAGATGATGGGCGAGAAAGACGGCGTCGAGGCCGACCTCGTCTGCGGCATACCCGACTCGGGTGTAGGCATGGCCATAGGCTTTGCCAACGGCTCGCATATACCCTACAAGCGGGCCGTGCTGAAGTACACACCCACCTGGCCCCGCTCGTTCACACCCGACAACCAGACGCGTCGCCGTCTGGTGGCTAAGATGAAGCTCATACCCAACGAGGCCATCCTGCGCAATCAGCGCATAGTCTTCTGTGACGACAGCATCGTGCGAGGCACCCAGCTGCGCGACAATGTCAAGGAGTTCTTCGACAACGGAGCCAGCGAGGTGCATGTCCGCATCTCCTGTCCGCCGCTCGTCTACGGCTGTCCCTTCATCGGATTTACCAATTCCAAGACCGACATGGAGCTCATCACCCGTCAGATTATCAAGGACTTCGAGGGCGACGATCAGGCCAACCTCGACAAATACTCACAGACCGACTCGCCCGAATACTGGCGCATGGTCGACGAGATAGCCCGTCGCCTGGGGCTCACCAGCCTGAAGTTCGCTGATATCGACGATTTGATAGAGAGCATAGGCCTGCCCAAGTCGCAAGTCTGCACCCACTGTTTCGACGGCAGCAGCTACGACCAGCTCCCCGCCGGCGAGTTCTTCGGATAAAGTTTTTTTGATAAAAAACGTTAATAGCGGGAAGATTTACGTTGAAATCTTCTCGTTATTGCTTTTGTTTTAATAATTTTGCACGGAAACTATTTATTACATTCGCACCTAACCAAACATATAAAACAAACAAAAACAATCTAAGCTTATGTACGAATACGAACCTCAGGTATTTGAATTCGATTACGATGGCGACGGCTATGTAGATACTTACATAGAACAGCTCGACACCGACAACAACGGGCTGGCCGATACTGCTGTCATTATTCAAGACACCAACATGGACGGCCATCCTGACGTTGTCGTCAAGGCGTTCGACTACAACCAGGACGGTCAGATGGACAGTGTCCAAACGCGCGTCGACACCAACGGCGACGGACGCTTCGATTTTCTGGAGAAAGACTACGACTCCACGGGTGATGGCATGATAGACACCGTAGAGGTGTTCCACGATTTGACGGGAACAGGTCAGCCCGACACCCACGAAGTGTATGCCTTCGACCCTCAGACGGGTCAGCTGGAACCTACGTGGGCAGCCGCCGACTTCGACCTTGGAGGCACGGTATACACAGAACTGCCCATGTTTGACCCTGCACAGGTCACCGACCCCGACAGCATCAGCGGTGATCCGGCATCGTCCATTGAACATTGGGAGTTCCAGGGCTCTACCAACCGTTGTGCACTCTACTCACAGAAGTTCGTCATTGAAGAACTGACCGGCGAGGATATCAACATCGAAGAATTTGCAGAGGTAGCCAAGGAGAATGGATGGTTTACCGAAGAGGGCGGCACCACCTTCCTCAACATGAACAAGATGCTGAACTACTACGGTATAGACAACGAAATGAAATTCCACGGTTCCATCGAGGATATAGAGGACTGCCTGAACAAAGGGGGCCGCGTCATTGTATCTATCGACAGCGACGAGATATGGAAGGGAGAAACCCATGACATCTTTGCGCCGGAAAGCTCAGCCGACCATGCCGTCGAGGTCGTTGGCATAGACCGCAGCGACCCCAGCCACCCCATGGTTATCCTCAACGACTCAGGCACGCCCCATGGCAAAGGCGAGATGGTGCCGCTCGAAGTGTTTGAACAGTCATGGGAAGATGGCAACAACCAGATTATCACCTGCTATCCTTCGTCCAGGTATTGATTGTCCCGGACAGCATTTTACATTAACCTACCAGAAGAAGAGAATATGAAAAAGTCATTTTCTACTGAAGCCTTGCTTCAAGAACTGAAGACCAGCAAGTTCGTGATGGACAGCATACCTATGGGCTATGTGCCCGGACTGCCCATTCTTGCCATCCTGAATGGCAATCTTTGCATCAAAGTACCCTACCTGAAATATCAAGTCACGGGAGTCGTCGACAATACCTATGTCTTCCCGCCGAAATACACCGTCACCATTGGCATCCCCGAAAACATCAATCTGGGGTTTGAGGACCTTGCCGTCAACAAGGCCTTTGCCCAAGTGAGGTTCGGCGACCCCATAGGCACATTCCGCCACGATGCCATCAAAGACCTGAACAAGACGGCCTACAAGAACATGAGGCAC
>JAFUSV010000078.1 GCA_017467565.1 Prevotella sp. | reverse complement strand
TGAGGCACTCCCCTCCCTTCAAGATGAAAGGCAGGGACTCCGTGAGGCACTCCCCTCCCTTCAAGGGGCGGGGCAGGGGTGGGGTCTGTAACTTTATTCATTTGTACCAAGTTATTTTTTTATCATTACTTTTCACTTTTCACTCCTCACGCCGGTATCATGAAGTTGATGACCTCTTGCTCCACGCTGATGCGATACTGACCTACGGGCGTCTCCATCAGTTTGCCGTCGATACCCACCATCGCCTTCTTAGCTTCCTCGACCACCAGTTCACGGGTGCGGTAAGGATGCACGCTGTTGTGATTGAGGAAACGCCCTGATATCAACAGCCACAAACCACTGAACAGCTGCAGCAGCTGCGGGTCGTAGACCACCGACACATCGAGCATGCCGTTATAAGGTACGGCACTCGGCGTCTGCCCGTAGCCATGAGCGTTGCCCACACACACCGTCATCACCCGTCGGTCTATCACCTCGCTGTTCACGCTGAGCCTCATCTTGTAGTCCTTGCGATGGAATATCTTCAAGATGATAGACGAGAAGAACGACAGCATCCGGGAACCAAAGATGCGGCGTGTCTGCTGGCGCAGGTTCATGATGTCGGCCGTGGTACCTATATTGATGCAGTTTAGGAAATAGCGCTGCCCGCTGTCACCCTGCTTGTCGGTATAGTTCAGGCGACCCAGGTCAATCTTGCGCACACGGCGCTTAGCCAGCCAGTCTATCGTCTGCCCGTCATTATCGACATCGAATCCCCAGAAACGGGCAAAGTCGTTCATCACACCGTTGGGTATGACACCCAGCACGATGTCCTCGCGTACTTTCTTATCCTCGTGCATCAAGCAGTTGACGGCATCGTTCAGGGCTGAGTCGCCGCCCACGATGACTATCGTCTTATACCCATTATGTATCAGCATGGTGACCAGACGCTCTACGCTGTCGTGGTTCTCGCTCTGCACATAGTCGTACTTGATGCCACGAGCATCCATCTCCTCCTGCAGGCGCACCCACCGTTTGCGCTTGCTGTTGATTCCGTTTCGTGGGCAATACACGATACCCCATCTAGATGTACTATTTTCCAATTTACTATTTACTATTTATTTACTATTTCCCGATTTACTATTTATTTTTTTGCACGATTTACTATTTCCAGTATTGCGTTTACTTTCTCATCCATCGGCAGGGTGGCATCTATCCAATGAATGGTGAAGCCACGACGCTCCATACCCCTGAACCAGGTCATCTGACGCTTGGCAAACTGATGGATGGCTATCTCCAGCTGGCGGAACATCTCGTCGTAGCTGAGCCTGCCGATGACATACTCCGTCAGGTATTTATATTCCAGCCCGTAGTAGATCAGGTCCTCGGCAGGAATACCCTCTGCCAGCAGCCCCTTCACCTCATCGACCATGCCCTCTTCCAGACGGGTTTTGAGTCGCTTCGTGATCTTCTCTCGACGCAGGTCGCGAGGGATGGAGACACCGAAGACAAGAGACTCTCCCAAAACCTCTCTAGACTCTCCCCCAGCCCCTCCAGACTCTCCCCCAGCCATCTCTATCTCTATCGCCCTGATGGCTCGCTGGGCTGTATCCACATCCGTGGTATTGTGCATGTGCGAGCCGTTGCGCGCCTTCAGCTCACGGAGCATCTGGGTCAGTTCCTCCAGCGACTTACCCTCCAACTGCTGACGCAAAGCCGGATTCTGGGGCACAGGCGACAGTTGGTAGCCCTTCAGCACTGCCTCAATATAGAGGCCGGTGCCACCACAGAGGATGGGCTGCTTGCCACGTGAGACGATGTCCTCGTAAGCTCGGGCGAAGTCTTGCTGATACTGAAACAGGTTGTACTTCGTGCCAGGCTCGCAGATATCTATCAAGTGGTAGCCTACGCCCCCACTGTGGTTGACGCTCTCCCCGCCCCCACTGTAGTTGACGCTCTCCCCGCCCCCTCTGTGGTTGACGGTTTTGCCGTCATCACCTGCTGCATAGTCTCCGAGGTCCTTGCCTGTGCCGATGTCCATGCGCCGGTACACCTGGCGCGAGTCGGCCGAGATAATCTCGCCGCCTATGCGCCGTGCCAGCGCCACTGCCAGAGGAGTCTTTCCGCTGGCCGTCGGTCCCAATATCGTGATCAGTCTCTGCATATCGAGTACAAAAGTACGAAAAAAAGTCGTAACCGCAAACGTTTTCGGTGGTTTTTGTAGGATTATCCTTTTGTTTCTGGTTTTTATTTCGTATCTTTGCCCACTGAAACAAACTTATAATACTACTAAGATGAAACGAACGAGTCTTTTATCCGCCGTCCTCGCATGTTGCTGCCTGCACACGCTGGCCAACGACGTCGTGTGGTTCGACGGACAGCACCCCGTGACTTATCAGGTGGTGGGCGAGGCTGCACCTGTCGTCCACACGGCCCTGCAGATGTTTGCCGACGACATGAGGCTGGTGACAGGCATGACACCAGTAGCCACCAGCAATGCTACCATCCAGATACATCAGGGACAGGGCGACGACGATGGTTTCCGACTGAGCGTACGCGACGGACATATCGTCATAGAAGGCCACAATGCACGGGGCACGGCCTACGGACTGCTCGAACTGAGCCGCAGGGCTGGTGTGTCACCTTGGGTATGGTGGGGCGATGTAATCCCTGAGAAGAAAACACGTCTCACTCTGCCCGATACGTTCACTATGGAACATACGCCCAGCGTACAGTATCGCGGCATCTTCATCAATGATGAGGACTGGAGCCTGCGCAATTGGTCGGTGAAGACGTTTGAGCGACTGGGCAAGGGGTCTGGTCTGCCCAAGGAGAACGTGAGCATTGGGCCGAAGACGTACAAGGAGATTTTCAAGCTGTTGCTCCGCCTGCGCGCCAATACCATCTGGCCTGCCATGCACGAAGGCGGCACGGGATTCTTCACCGTCAAGGGCAACAAGGAGACGGCCGACTCATGCGGCATCCTCATCGGCAGCAGCCACTGCGAGCCTTTATTAAGAAACAATGTGGCCGAATGGAATCGTGCTCAGCGTGGCGCCTACAACTACATCACCAATCGTGAAGAGGTGAAGAGATACTGGGCTGAACGCCTGCAAGAGGTGAAGGGCAGCGAGGAACTGTTTACCATTGGCATGCGTGGTATTCACGATGGTTCGATGGAGGGTGTGAAGACACCAGAAGAGAAACTCAACGGACTGCAACAAGTCATTGATGACCAGCGCGAGCTGATTCGCCTCTATTATAATAATAAGGTGGAAGAGGTGCCACAGGTATTCATTCCCTATAAAGAGGTGCTTGAGATTATGGAGAGCGGACTGCGTGTACCGGACGACGTGCCGCTGATGTGGTGCGACGATAACTATGGATACCTGACACGTCTGCCCGATGCCCAGCAGCAGAAGCGAAAGGGAGGTGGCGGCGTGTATTATCACCTGTCGTACTGGGGACGTCCTCACGATCATCTCTGGCTCACCACCACACAACCGGGCCTTATCTATAGCGAGATGAAGACGGCCTACGACCACAACTGCCGACGACTATGGATAGTCAACGTACACGATCCGAAGGTAGCTGCTTACGACCTGGAGTTGTTTCTCGATATGGCATGGGATATAAACAGTCTCTCCCCCGCCCCGTCTTCGAGAGAGAAAAAAGTGATTACCTTGGAGGACCATCTGGAGCAATGGTTGTGCTGCCAGTTCGGACAGGAGGTGGGCAGGGAACTGCTGCCGGTGATGAAAGATTTCTACCATCTGAATGCCATTCGTAAACCGGAGTTCATGGGATGGACGCAGGTGGAACTCAACAAGAAGCGCTATCCGGGTGGTAAGTCGCGCGTGGACAGTATCGAGCTGACGCAACAAGAGGCTCTCGCCCTACTGATACAGTTTGAGCGCATGAAGGCTGTAGTAGACAGCTGCCGACAGCTCGTCCGCCCCGAACTGCAGGATGCTTACTTTGCCCATATCATCTATCCCGTCTACGCCTCGGCTGCCATGAACCGTAAGATAGTGAGCGGCCAGGCAGAGAGTCATCGCGCCTACGAAGAGATTCAGCAGCTCACTGCGCAATACAATGCTCTCAACAATGGCAAGTGGCAAGGCTTGATGTCGGCCGCACCTCGGCAGTTGCCTGTCTTTGAGGATGTGAATGCCCAACTGCGCGAGTCACCTACCCCATTCAACGGCATCGCCCGCCATGCCGCCGACTACGACCAGGCCTCAGCCGATGTGCAAACCATCGCCATGCTGGGTCATTCCATGCAGGCCCTATCTATCCCCAAGGGACAGTCTGTCACATACAATTTCGAGATCAAACAAGTTTCTGAGGCAGTACTCTACACCGCTATGATTCCCACACAGCCCAGTGACCGCGGCGACCTGCGCTACTCCGTACAGATAGACAATCAGCAGCCTGTGGTCATCTCACTGAAAGAGCCCTACCGCTCAGAACGGTGGAAACAGAACGTGCTACGCGGACAGGCCCTGAAGAAGACTCCCATCCATCTGACCGAAGGTAAACATACTCTGCGGGTCAAAGCCCTCGACGACCACATCATCTTCGATCAGTGGATGATAGACTACGACAAAGACCGTCCCTTCTACATCATTCCCGTCAGCACGAAGTAGTCCTTTCAGCGGATGTCTATATTTTCTGAACGGAAAGTCACTATCTTCTCGATGCCCGGCTCCGTCGGCCCGTCGATGGAGCGAAGGGTAGCACCACGCACGTCATCGAGCACCACAGCCGGACGATAGTCGGGACGACGATAGGTGAACGTGACGTCATTGACATGGAGACCCTCCACGTGGCGGGCATAGAGACCGTAAGCGGGTGTCCACCCTGCAAACTTAGGTTCAGGATAGTTCTTGCCCTGCTCACGATAGTCCTTGTTGACCAACTCCTTGGCACCACCACCATTGAAGTGGAGACGGATATTGGAGAGCCACACATTACGTATAGGCTCCTCCTTCATGCCTGTGACAATGATGGAGCAGAGCGAGTCACAGTCGTCGGCCACGACATTGGATATTTGGATGTCACGGGCTGACGAGGGACGAGTGACCTCCTTGGGACCACGGTTGCGACATCCCGTCGTGATGTAAATGGGATAATGGTGGACATGGCTCATGGTGATGTTGCTCACCACGATATTCTCCATCACGCCCTGATCCACTTCCTCGAAGGCCAGTCCACTGCTATACATGAAGGTGCAGTTAGTCAGTGAGATGTTGCGGTAGCCGCCGTTGGACTCTGTACCCAACTTAAATCGACCACACACCCACCCCACCGGCTCGGGCACATAGGTGCCATCGATGAGAGTGCCGCACTTATAGCCAGTGATGTTGCAGTTGCTGATGGCGATATGCTCGCAGAGCACAGGTTTCTTCAGTGCATACGAGCTTTTCAGCACAAGGGCATCATCACGTGGGGTATTGATCTTGCAGTTGGTGATGGTCATGTACTTGCAGCAGTCAATGTCGAAGCCGTCACGATTGGTATCGATGATGACATTATCGATAGTGGAGAGATCACAACCCGTCATGATAATACCGAAATGACCGCCACGGTAGATGGTGATGTCGCGGATGGTAACCTGTCGGCAGAGCTTCAGGGCTATAGCCTTGTCACCCGTGCCGATGGAACCGCCCCGCAGGTTGCCTGCGCTCTCGGTGTCCTTATGCGTCAGTCCCTTGCCGTCTATCATGCCATGGCCTGTGATGGAGACATTAGTCTCGCCTTCGGCCCATATCAGCGAGTTATGGAAATAGGTGTGTCCACCGTCCTGATACTCGGGGAAGTCGAAGGGCTCGCTCTCATCGTAAGCCTTCATCGAGGCGGGTGCTGCCAGGATGGTGCAGCCCGCCGAGAGATGCAGGTCGATGTTGGACTTCAGACGGATGCTGCCACTGAGGTAGGTACCTGCGGGCAAGAGCACCTGCCCTCCCCCATCGGCCACGGCAGCCTCGATGGCAGCATTGATAGCCGGTGAATCGAGTGTCTGGCCGTCGCCTTTGGCGCCGAAGTCGCGTACATTGTATATGCCTGTAGCCATTGCCGACAGTGACAATGACAATAGCAGCAGTATGCTGTGGAAACGATTCATATTCTGAGTACAGAATTATTTCTTGAATACCTTCTTGCCGTTGACGATATAGAGGCCACGGTGCATCTGGCCGTCAGTCACCTTCTGCCCCATGAGGTTGAAGGTGGAATTTTGAAGTTTGAGATTTGAAGTTTGAATGGTCTCGATGCCGGAGGTGACACCCCAGTTGCGGGTCCAGTCGAGCATCTTCTCCGCTGCTGCCCAGGCCTCAGCATCGCTCTTCAGGTCGCTGCCCAGATAATAGCCGAGGTTGGTAGGCTGGTTGTAGCCCACATTCTCGTTGATGCACGACATCAGGTATGTATGGTCGCTCATGAGCCAGGGGAACTTATGCTCCGTAGGATACCAGGTAGAGAACACCTTGATATCCTTCACCTTGCTCTGGTCGGGAACGATGACTTCCTCGCGCCAGTCGCCCAGCATGTCGCCATACCAGCCGGGGTTGGACTTCGTGCCGTTGTTGAACGACTCGTTGTAGCGGTACATGGTAAAGGTACGTCCGTTGGCAGGACTGTGGATGATATTCTCGTTGATGAGCTGGCGGGAGAGGGTGCCGTCGAACCAGATGCCGGCATTGCAACCACCGTCCCATCCGCTGTTACCGGCGGTACTGCGTGTTCCCTCCGTGCCGTCTTGATAGAAGATGTTGCTCTGATAGTACCAGAACTCACATCCGGGGTGGTTGGGGTCGATGTCGGCTACCATGCAGCGGCCGGTATCATTGGAGCTCGAGGCCTTCTTGTCCCAGATGACGGCACCGGTGGCAGCGTCGTGCAGGGCCACCATCGTCACTCCTGTCTCCAGACAGTGGTACACCTGCAGTCCAGGACGGTTGGGCAGGAACTTACCCACATGGTTGGCATCACCATGACCGAGCCCTGAAGACCATAGTCCGTGACCATCATCATCCATAGCCATGGAGCCGTACATCACCTCATCGCGGCCGTCGCCATCGAGGTCGGCCACGTTGAACGAGTGGTTGCCCTGACCGGCATAGGCACTGTTGGGCTTGCCGTCCATATTGGTCTTGAGATCTTCGTCGGTATCAAACTTCCACATACGGGTCAGCTCTCCGTCGGCATAGCGCCACCCTTCGAGAATGGAACGTCCGTAGACGCCACGACCGAGGAACACCTGCATGCCCTCGCCGTCGAACGAGGCAGCACCGAGACGCATGGAGTTGGCCAGTTTCCACTGGTACTTCTTGTCGCGTGGATCCCATTTCCAGTCGTTCTCGTACCAGTTCTTGGCCAGTTCGGCGGGCGTCTCGCCCTCCTTGCCACGGGCGATGAAATTGGCACGGGCCAGTTCCTTACCTGTCGTTCCGTCGATGACTGAGAAAAACTCAGGACCGCCATAGCCCTTGGGACCATCGCCCTGATAGTGACCGGCAGGCCATACGCTGCGATAGTCGGTCTTATTGTCACCGTCGGTATCGGGTATCTCGTAGCCGTCGCCGAAGATGGTGCCCTCGCTGGTACGGGTGACCACCTCGCACTTGCCGTCGCCATCGAGGTCGGCCACGGCAAAGTTGGAGCTGTTGCCTAAGATGATATTAGGACCTGACTTGACACGCCAGAGGAAGGTGCCGTCCAGTTTATAGGCATCCCACAGGATGGTGTGGCGGGCACGGGTATCAGAATCGCCTGCACCTGTACCGTCGCTTTTCACACTACCATCACTATTCAAAATGGTGAGCAGTCGTTTCACCACCACCTCCATCTGTCCGTCGCCGTCGAGATCGCCCACTGAGCAGTCGTTAGCCTGATAGACGATGTCACTGTAGGTTGACACATCCTCGGTGCTCTTCAGCGGGATGGTCACGTAGGGCAGTTTATCCTGCCACAGCGTGCTGGTCACCAGGAAGGAGTCGAGCGCCGTGGCACGTATCTCGTTCTGGATGCGCTCGCGCTCATCGGCAGGCGTCGTCAGCTTCAATGTATATTTGCCACCCTCCACGAGATAGTACATACGGTTGGTTGAAGGCAACGCTGTCTGATAGCAGGTAGACTTTGACACCGGTGCCGTATTGGTCACCTGCGAGAGGCGGTCGGAGGTTTCCGAACGCATAAAGATATCAAAAGAGGTGTTCTCATCGTCGGTAGGCAGCATGCGCCAGGAGAGGAGCAGCTTGCCTGTATGCTGGGCATAGTCACCCAGCGAAGCGTTAGACACACCATTGACGGAGCCCCAGAAAGCCCGACTCACCTGAGCCGAGGCTGGAGCGTGAAGAGCAAGGCCGAAGCCCAGGGATAATACAGAAATTAGTAGATTTGTTTTCATTTTGTTTTTATAAATTAAGTCAGTTATTTTTTACGGATGATGTTGGCGATGGCCTCTGCCATGCGACCAGCACCCTTGTCATTGGGGTGTATCATGTCGCTGGTCATGTCGGCTCTGTCAGTGACTACTGAATGGAGGTCTATGACCGTCAACTTGTTCTTTTTGGCAATCTTCTGGATGCTGGGCATGATGCCGTTGACAATGACCGAGTCGGTGATGCCCCACTTGTCGCGGAAGGCACGGATAGGATTGCACAGGTATATCTGCGGTTTGGAGGGCAGCGCACGGAGCGTGTCGATCATCAGCTGATAGTCGCGCTCATACTGCTGCTGGTTCCACTGGAAATCCTTCGAGTCGTTGGTTCCCAACTTGATGACGACGACATCAGGGTTGAATGCCTTTGCATCGCGCCAGGCCTGCTCCTGCATGTAGGGATGGTCGCTGGTGCTCATCATGCAACGGGCTCCCACACCGTAGTTCTTGACGTGATAGCCAGAGCCGAGCTTGCTTTGCAGCTGGGCAGGATAGCCTCGCAAGTCGGCCATATCTATACCACTGCCGTCAGTGATGCTGTTACCGATACAGGCCACACGGATGGCATCCTTACTGGGAGCCTTGTGGGTGTTGAGCCATGCAGTCAAGTCGTTGACCATCTGGTTGTGGTATGTCCAGTTGTCGCGGAAACCGAAACCATGACCGCCCGTAGGATAGATATACAGTGCACAGTCATTGCCTGCACGACGCATAGCCGTATAATAAGGTATGGCATTGGTCAGGACAGGTACCACCCGGTCGTCGCTGGCAGTGAGGATGATGGCAGGAGGTGTCAGATGGCGACGCACAGCATTCTGACTCGACCACTCTTTCACCAGTTTCTCGTCCTCACAGCCCTCATCCCCCAGGAAATGTTTGCTGGAGCCACGGTGACCCTCACGAGGCACCATCGTGATGACCGGATAGAAGAGGATGGAGAAATTAGGACGGCAGTCGAACTCGCTATGGGTAGACACTGCCGAAGCCAGATGGCCACCAGCCGAGAATCCCATGATACCCACATCGTAGGGGTTGATGCTCCATGCCTGCGCACTGTCGCGCACGGTGCGGATAGCATTCTGCGCGTCGCTCAGCGGACGAGTACGGTCGCCTTCGGGCATGCGATAGGTAAGCACGAAGAGTGCTATGCCCTGCTGGTTGAAATACTTGGCCCAGTCGTGGCCCTCATGATTGACAGCCAGATGGCTGTAGCCGCCGCCAGGGCAGCATACCACGGCACGTCCTGTAGACTTCTCAGGCAGATAGCCCACGATGTTGGCCTTGCCGTCATCGGTGATGTTCACCGTCAATTTTCTGGCCGTCTGTGCGTATGCCGCAGCCATGCCACAGCACGCACAGGCCAGAAGAACAAATTTTCTCATATATTATTAAATTTCAAACTTCAAACTTCAAACATCAAACATCAATACGCCTCATCGTGCTTTATCTCGTCCATGTCTATCTGCTTGCTGTCTATCTTACGCCAAGCGTAGAAGATGTAGGCCAACACAAAGGGGATGAGGAACGAGACGTAGAACATGGTACGCAGTGTAAACTCGCTGGAACAGGAGTTCTGGATGGTCAGCGAGTACTGCTTGTCGACCAGCGACGGATAGTAGGCCGTATTGTTCCAACCTACTGATACCAGCAGAGCCAATACCACCAGCACCACACCGATGCCAACAGGCCATATACCACGGATATAGGTCTTGGACCGTACCGTACGTATGATGCCGAAGAGCACCAGCACGACACCTATGAGGAGCAGTGCCAGCAGGTAGGGCATCTGGAGGAAATTGTGCAGGTACTTCATGGGTTCCATCACTATCTCGCCTGTGGCCGGAACGACGGCGAAGCCATCCTTCAGCAGTGTGCGGACCAGGAAAGCAAGGAAGAACACCAAGAACAGCACGGTGGCTCCTACGAGACGTACCTTGGCACGGTTGCGAATAGTATCGTCATTGACATTATTTATAATATAAAGTGTACCCAGCACTCGTGCCAGCTGGAAGACAGCGAATGCGAACACCAGGTTCCAGGGATCGAGCAGGGCATCGAGTCCGTGGGAGGCGTTGGCCCAACTGCTGATGATAGGTCCGCTGTCACCACCCAACAGGTTTTCTTTCTCAATGATGAAGTTGCTACCATCAAAGAATGTGGCGACGGCTCCGCCCAAAAGCATTGGACCGACGACACCATTGATGAGCAGGAAATATTGGAAGGTACGCGTGCCGAGCAGGTTGCCCAGCTTATTCTGGAACTCATAACTGACGGCCTGCAGCACGAAACTGAACAGGATGATCATCCACAGCCAGTAGGCACCTCCGAAGCTGGTGCTGTAGAACAAGGGGAACGAGGCAAAGAAGGCTCCACCGAAGGTCACCAGCGTGGTGAAGGTGAACTCCCACTTACGGCCGGTAGAATTGATGAGCAGACGTCGCTCATCGTCAGTCTTTCCCAACGAGAATATCATGGAATTGGCGCCCTGCACAAACATCAGGAACACCAACAGGGCTCCCAGCAGCGACACCAGGAACCACCAATAATGCTGTAAGAATGCGTATGTCATATTATTTACGATTTGACAATCTACGATTTACGATTTTACCTTTTTACCTTTTACCTTTCTTCCACTTCCATCTTCGGGCCTTTCTTGATTTGCTTCAGCAAGATGCTGATCTCAACGGCCAGCATGGTGGTGAAGAGAGCGAGGAAGATGAAGAAGGTAAGCATGACACTCGAAGAATGGAGATTGCTGACGGCAGCCCACGTAGGCAACATGTCCTGAATGGTCCAGGGCTGACGGCCAAACTCAGCTACAAGCCATCCGCTCTCGCTGGCAATGTAGGCCAGCGGCACCATGACGATAGCCGACACCAACAGCCAGCGCGGCTTGGTGATATCCTTCTTGTAGACGTAGAAGACAACGATGGCGAAGAACAGGATGAACAGACATCCCAGTCCCACCATCAGACGGAAGGCATAGAAATTGATGGGCACTGAAGGCACCAGGTCGTGCTTGTCCTTCACGTAGCCATAGCCGAAGTACTGCTCGTTCTCACGGAACAGCTTCAGCTGTGCCTGAGCCTCGGCATCATCCTTGTTTTTCCTGGCCAACCGATAATTCTGCAGGGCCGTGATAGCTATCTGGCCGCGCTCTATCTTCTCGTCGGCCGAAGGTTCCCTGGTGCCGTCGGGCTTGGTATAGCCATTCAGCAGGTCGTTGATGCCCGGCACATAGCCATGGAAATCATTGGTGGCGAGGAACGACAGCACGTTGGGCACAGAGATCTTCAAGGCGGGTTCCTCCTCGTTAGTATAGTCGGGCTGCTTGAATGGGTTGACAGCCGAGATAATCGTCAGGCTCTGGTCTGTGCCGCCATTATAGAGTGCCTCCATGGCAGCCAGCTTCATGGGCTGAGCCTGGGCGACATCATAGGCCGACTTATGACCGGTCAGGGCGGCTCCCACTGCAGCCACCAGTCCTACGACGGCTCCAATCTTGATACTCTCGATTGCCAGCTTGGTCTCACGTTTCTTCAGCAGATACCAGCAACTGACGGCCACACAGAAGACAGCACCGATAATCCAGGCTGATATCACCGTATGGAGGAACTTGTCGACGGCATACGGCGACAGTGCCACATCCCAGAAGGACACCATCTCATGACGCATCGTATCGGGATTGAACTCACAGCCTACGGGATGCTGCATCCAGGCGTTGGCCACAAGTATCCACCAAGCCGAGATGGTAGCTCCCAGACCGGTGAGCCAGGTGGATGCCAGATGAAAACCTGGCGACACTTTCTTCCATCCGAAATACATCACGGCGACAAACGTAGACTCCATGAAGAAAGCCACGATACCCTCGATGGCAAGGGGCGCGCCAAAGATGTCGCCTACTATCCAGGAATAGTTGGACCAGTTGGTGCCAAACTCAAATTCCAGTATCAGGCCCGTAGCTACACCCATGGCGAAATTGATGCCGAAGAGTTTCTGCCAGAACTTGGAAGCATCCTTCCAGAAACGCTTGCGGGTACGGTAGTAGCAGGTCTCCATGATACCCATGATGACGGCCAGACCAAGTGTCAGCGGCACGAACAGCCAATGGTAGATGGCTGTCAGCGCAAACTGAGCCCTTGACCAATCAATGGTGCCGGCATCGATATTCAACAACAGATTTTGCATAGTTTTTGGCTTTTAAGTTTATGTACATATTATTATCTACTCTCGTCATGCCACTGGTCACTGTACCCTGTCGGTCAGCTCGGTGGCTACAAAGTCGGGCTCCTGACCTTTCTCCGTATGCTCGCCGATGTAACTGGGGAAGAAGAAAACCTTCAGGATAACGAACATGATGAAGAGTTTAATGAGGATAATGGCCCACAACGTCTTTCCCAGCGTCATGCTGCGAAATCCATCTATATACAGATAGAGAAAACGATGCCAAAATCCTTCTTTTTTCATCTTCCCCAATGATTTGTTTGGACAAAGGTAAGAAAAAATATTTAAACAACCAAATTTTTGAAAAAAAACTTTGCCATGTCGTACAAAACCATTACCTTTGCAGACGTTTAAACCATTATGAATGCATTTTAATTAGGATGAGCATGTTACCCAAAACAAACATTCTGGCCATCGTCGCCACTGCCTTGGCTGTTGTATTGGCAGCTGTCGTTGTCTTCTTTTTCTTAAAGAACAGCAGTCTCTCGAAGGAGAACGAGTCGCTGCAGAAAGACAAGGAAGGCATGGAGGAACTGGTCGAGATGAACAAGATTGAACTGGAAAATCAATACGAGCAGTTCACCATGCAGTATGGCGAAATCATCACTTCCATCAACAACGACTCCATCATCGCCCAGCTGACGCGTGAGCAGATGAGGACGAAGAAACTGCTGGAGGAACTGAAGCAGACGAAGGCTACCGATGCCAAGGAGATTGCCCGTCTGAAGAAGGAACTGGAGACGGTACGTGCCGTGCTGCGTAGCTACATCCGACAGGTAGACTCGCTGAACCAGGTAAACCAGACGCTGGTGCTGGAGAACGACGAGATCAAAGACCAGCTGGAACAGAGCAACCGTCTGAATGAAGGACTGCAGGAGGAGAAGCAGAAACTGACAGAGCAGGTGACCATCGCCGCCCAGCTCGATGCCACCGGCATCGGCATGACCATCCTCAACAAGCGCAACAAGGTGGCCAAGAAGATGAAGGACTGCAAGACCATACAGGTGGGCTTCAACATCTCGCGCAACGTCACGGCCGCCAACGGACAGCGCACCGTCTATGTACGCATCCAGACACCTTCGGGCGAGGTGCTCAACGGCGGTGGCACATTCCCCTATGAGAACCGCCAGCTGGAGTATTCCATGAAGAAAGTCATAGAATATACTGGCGAGGAGATGAACGTGCTGACCTACTGGACGGTCAACGAGTTCCTCTCTACCGGCAGCTATCGCGTCAGCATCTTTGCCGATGGCAACATGATTGGTTCGAAGACATTTAATTTTGAGAAATAAGAAAACTATGAGAAAGTGTTTGGCTTTTGGCTTTTGGCTGTTAGCTTTCGCCTGTCCTACAGCATCGGCTCAGCAGTTGCTGAGCTTAGACAGTTGCAGGGCCATGGCGCTGAGCAACAACAAGCAGTTAGGGGTGGCGAAGATCAAGCAGGACATCGCCAACAACCTGAAACGCTCGGCACGTACGAAATACCTGCCTCACGTGTCGGCTATAGGCACCTATCAGTTCACCAGCGAGGAGATATCGCTGCTGAGCAATGAGCAGAAAGACCGACTGTCCAACCTGGGTACCAACATGGCCGGCAGTCTGCAGGGTATGGGCAGCACGCTGCAGACCACCCTGGGACAGATGGGACAGATGCTGGGTCAGATGGGTGTACCCATGGATGCGTTCCAGCAGATGGCTGGCGGCATGCAACAGCAGATGGGACAGACACTGACCAATACGGTAGGACTGCTCAACACCGAGGGACAGAAGATTGTCGATGCCTTCCGTACCGACACCCGCAACATCTTTGCCGGTTCGGTACTGGTGACGCAACCCGTCTTCCTGGGTGGAAGTCTGATAGCCCTCAACAAACTGGCCGACCTGAACGAGGAGATGGCTGCCAATAGAGCCGACGCCAGCCAACAGACCATCATCTATGCCACCGACCAGGCCTATTGGCAGGTGGTGTCGCTCAAGCACAAGCAGCGACTGGCTGAGAGCTACCTTGAACTGATCAAGAAGCTGGACGGCGACGTGCAGAAGATGATAGCCGAAGGCGTGGCCACCCGTTCGGAGGGACTGACTGTCAGCGTCAAGGTCAACGAGGCCGAGATGACGCTGCAGAAGGTGAACGACGGACTGACACTCTCGAAGATGCTGCTCTGCCAGATGATAGGACTGCCCGTCAACGCGTCGGTCACGCTGGCCGACGAGGATGCCGAGTCGCTGGCTGCCGTCACCATACAGCCGCAGCTGGACGTGGAACAGGCCATCAGCAACCGTCCTGAGCTGAAGATGCTCAGCAACGTGGTCGACATGTCGAAACAAGCTACCAACATACTCAAGGCCGGCAACCTGCCACAGGTGGCATTGATGGGAGGCTATGCTGTCAGCAACCCCAACGTGCTCAATGGATTTCAGAAGAAGTTCGGCGGTTTCTGGAACGTAGGCGTTCTGGTGCGCATCCCCATCTGGAACTGGGGTGACGTAGCTTATAAGGTACGTGCATCGAAAGGTGCCACCGCCATTGCCAATCTGGAACTGGAGGAGGCACGCGAGAAGATAGAACTGCAGGTGAACCAGTCGACATTCAAGGTCGGCGAGGCCAACAAGCGTCTGGCTCTGGCCGAGGCCAGCATCCAGCGGGCCGAGGAGAACCTGCGCACGGCCAACCTGGGATTCAGCGAGGGAGTCATCTCGCCCACGGTCGTCATGGAGGCTCAGACCGCCTGGCTGCAGGCTCAGTCGCAGAAGATAGACGCTGAGATAGACGTGAAGCTGACGCAGGTTGACCTGCAGAAGGCACTCGGCACTCTGAGAAGTGATAAGTGAGAAGTGAAAAGTGAAAAGTGAGATGTGAAAAAATGACTGTGTCGGACGGTTCCGCCGTCCGAATAAAAAAGAAAACAATATGACAGATCAAGCAAAAAAACAGCACCACAACATTCTGTTTGCTGTTCTCGGATTTGTAGCAGTGGTGGCCATCGTAGCCATCATCGGTTTCTTCATCTTCGACCGCGACCGCGAGGTCATACAGGGTCAGGTGGAAGTGAAGGAGTATCGCGTATCGAGCAAGGTGCCGGGACGTATCCTGGAACTGCGCGTCGAAGAGGGCGACTTTGTGAAGGCCGGCGACACGCTGGCCATCCTCGATGCGCCTGAGGTCAGGGCAAAGATGATGCAGGCCCAGGGTGCCGAGCAGGGCGCCACGGCCCTGGAGGACATGGCTCGCCACGGTGCACGCAAGGAGCAGGTGCAGGGTGCCTACCAGCTGTGGCAGCAGGCCAAGGCCGGACTGGAGATAGCCGAGAAGTCATACAAGCGCGTACAGCGTCTGTACGATGAGGGTGTGATGAGCGAGCAGAAGCGCGACGAAGCCTTTGCCCAGTATCAGGCCCTGCAGGCTCAGGAACAGGCTGCCCAGAGCCAGTATGAGATGGCCAAGAACGGAGCCCGCGAGGAAGAGAAGCGTGCCGCCCAGGCTCAGGTCAACCGTGCCAAGGGTGCCGTAGAGGAAGTGAATGCCTATATCAACGAGACCGTACTGATAGCTCAGAAGGACGGTGAGGTCAGCAGCATCTACCCCATGGTGGGCGAGCTGGTGGGTACGGGCAGTCCCGTGATGACCATTGCCGTCAAGGGTGACCTTTGGGGAACCTTCAACGTTCGCGAAGACCAACTCAACGGCATGAAGATAGGTACCGAGTTCACCGCTTTCATCCCTGCCTTCAAGAAGGACATCAAGATGAAGGTCTACTACATGAAGGACCAGGGTTCGTATGCCGTATGGAAGGCTACGAAGACCACAGGTCAGTACGACCTGAAGACCTTCGAGGTGCGGGCACGTCCTGTTGAGCAGATGGAGGGTCTGCTGCCTGGAATGTCGTTAATAATCAAGTAGTGTTTTTACCATGCGTTGGGCTGTCAACATCTGGAAAATCATGTTGCGTGAGTGCGCCATCCTGTGGCGGAACCCCATCTACGGGTTCTGCATGGTGGTGTTCCCCCTGCTCGTCGTGCTGTTCT
This sequence comes from Prevotella sp., assembly GCA_017467565.1. Lineage (GTDB taxonomy): Bacteria > Bacteroidota > Bacteroidia > Bacteroidales > Bacteroidaceae > Prevotella. The sequence goes on along the minus strand of JAFUSV010000078.1, from coordinate 2,799 downwards.
TCACATCGGTACTGGATGACGGACAGCCCGTCAACCTGCCTATTGCCGTCGTCGACCAGGACAACACCTCGACCACACGCAGCCTGACACGCCGTCTGGACAGTTTCCAGAATACCAAGGTGGTGGCCCACTACCCTACGCTCAGCGAAGCCCGCACGGCCATTCAGGAGAACAAGATCTACGGGTTCCTCTATATTCCCAAGGGTACCACCGACAAGCTGCTCGCCAGCCGTCAGCCCAAGATATCGTTCTACTACACGATGACCTCCATCTCGGCCGGGGCCATGGTCATGAAAGACCTGAAGACCATCTCCACGCTGGGGTCGGCTGCCGTGGGACAGGCCACCCTGCAGGCACGAGGCATGACCGACCGGCAGATACAGACGCTGCTGCAGCCCATCCGTGTGGACCTGCACCAGATAGCCAATCCGTGGACCAACTACAATGTCTACCTCACCACGATGATAGTGCCGGGACTGATGATGCTCTTCATGTTCCTGATTACGGCCTACTCGCTGGGTACCGAGCTGAAGTTCGGCTCATCGAAGCAACTGGTCGAGATGGCCGACAATAACATCATGGTGGCCCTCGTGGGCAAGCTGCTGCCCCAGTTCATCATCTTCTTCACCATCACCCTCGTCTACGAGTTCTACGTCTTCGGCGTGCTCCACTTCCCCCATAGCGGCGGCACAGGCATGATGGTGCTGCTGGCACTGCTCCACGTGCTGGCATCGCAGGGCTTCGGCATCTTCGCCTTCGGACTGATGCCCTCGCTGCGCATGTCGATGAGCATCTGCTCGCTGTGGGCCATGCTCAGCTTCTCTGCCTCGGGCACCGCCTTCCCCATCATGGCGATGGACGGTCCCATCCAGGCTTTGTCGTGGCTGTTCCCCCTGCGCCACTACTTCATGGTTTACCAGACGTGCGTCTTCAACGGGTTCCCCCTGCTCGAGGCGTGGTTCCATCTGGCCGCCTTGGCAGCCTTTATCCTGCTGCCCTGGCTGGTGATAAAGAAAATCAAAAATGCGATGCTCACTTATGTCTATATTCCGTAGAGTCAAAGAGTCAATTGAGGATGCCTGCTACATCTGGAAGGAAGAGATGAAGCTGGTGATAAAGGACGAGGGCGTGCTCATCTTCTTCATCCTTGTGCCCCTGTTGTACCCCCTGCTCTATTCGTGGATATACAACAACGAGGTGGTACGCGAGGTGCCTGTCGTCGTCGTCGACGAGAGCCACTCCTCGCTCTCACGCGAGTTCATACGCCACTGCGATGCCTCGCCCGACGTACGCATCGCCTACTATGCCGATGACCTCGACGAAGCCAAGATGCTCGTCAGCCGACAGGTTGTCAAGGGTGTCTACCTCATACCCAGCGACTTCGACACACGCATCAACCGCCTGGAGCAGGCTACCGTCGGTGTCTACTGCGACATGAGCCTCATGATGGCCTATAAAGCTATCTTCCAGACGGCGCAGAGCGTCACGATGGACATGGGTGCCAAGATCAAGACCAAGCTGTCGGGATTGTATACAGCACGCGAAGAACAGATAGGCGGACGCCCCCTCGACTTCGATGAGGTAGCCATCTTCAACCCCACGGGTGGCTACGGTTCGTTCATCCTGCCTGCCGTCCTGATGCTCATCATCCAGCAGACGCTTGTACTCGGCATAGGACTGGCTGCTGGCACGGCCCGCGAGGATAACCGCTTCAAGAACCTCATTCCCGTCAGCCGCCACTACCACGGCATGTTCCGCATCGTGGCAGGCAAGGCCATGGCCTACTTTATGATCTACGCCGTCCTGTCGGCCTACCTGCTGCTCATCGTGCCCCGCATGTTCAGCTTCACCGCCATAGGCCAGTGGCAGACGCTGCTGGCGTTCATCCTGCCCTACCTCCTGTCGTGCATCTTCTTCGGCATGGTGGTGTCGTGCCTGGTACGCTATCGCGAGAACGTCATGCTCCTCATGGTCTTCGTCACCCTGCCCCTGCTGTTCCTCTCGGGCATCAGCTGGCCGCAGACCAGCATCCCCCCCTTCTGGCAGGCCATCGGCTGTCTCTTCCCCTCCACCTTCGGCATACGCGGCTTTGTGCGTATCAACGAGATGGGAGCCACGCTGAGCGAGGTGCAGACCGAGTACCATATGCTGTGGATACAGACCGCCGTCTACTTCATCATCGCCTGCCTCGTCTATCGCTACCAGATCCATCTGGCCCACGAGAAAGTGCGCGAAGAGGTGGCTGAGAAGAAACGCAAGCTCTTAACGAATACCGCAAGCACTTGATAATGAAAAATGCCATACACAAGTATGGCAGCCTGTATTAGACCCTGAAGCAGGCTAAGTTGGACCCTGAAGCAGGCTAAGTTGGATCCTGAAGCAGGCTGGATTGGACCCTGAAACAGGCTGGATTGGGTTCCAAAACAGGCTAGGTTGGGTTCTAAGACAGGCTAGGTTGGGTTCTAAAGCAGGCTCGGTTGGGTTCCAAAGCAGGCTCGGTTGGGTTCTAAGACAGGCTGTTTCAGGAGATAAACCGTCCTTACTGCTCTCTGGACAGTAGGACAGTAAAATATGCAAAAAGTCCTCATGCGTACATGCGCATGTATGCGTGTACGCGCGTATAACTTTTGCAAAAACTACTGTCCTACTGTCCACTGTCTGTACTACCCTAGAAAAAGTTGAATGGTTTTTACCTTAACCCTGCCATAGGTTGAATGCTTGTTTGATACCTTAATCCTTAACCCTGGCAAAAGTTGAATCATTCTCTCTAAACCCTTGTCTTTGTTGAACAGACTCCGC
>JAFUSV010000077.1 GCA_017467565.1 Prevotella sp. | reverse complement strand
GCGGAGTCTGTTCAACAAAGACAAGGGTTTAGAGAGAATGATTCAACTTTTGCCAGGGTTAAGGATTAAGGTATCAAACAAGCATTCAACCTATGGCAGGGTTAAGGTAAAAACCATTCAACTTTTTCTAGGGTAGTACATATAGTTGACAAAACGGATACTTGACTTTTTTTAACGTCAATTGTCAATTGTCAATTATCATTTATCAATTATTCTTAGTACCTTTGCAGCCGTGAAACGCAAGACAGCGATAGTTCTGCTGCTTTCCGTCGTCCTCTTTGTGATGGCGGGAAACGATGGTACACTCTTTTCCTTAGGTGAAAAGAGGGTGGCACCCGTAGACTCTGTTCTGCCGAAAGACTCTGTCCCACAGGAAGATACTATCCCGCACAATATTCCCATCCTTCAGCGAGACACATTAGACACCGCCGACTACATGCTGACGGACACCGTCATCTCGAAAGGCGCCAGGCAGGCCAATGCCGCCCTGAAGCGCGACACCATGATGATGGACTCGCTGCAGCTGGCCATCTACAAGCACAATAAAGCCATCGACGACTCGCTGCGCGAAGACTCTATCAACCGCCAGAAGAGGAACGGCATCGACTCGCCCGTGGAATTCTCGGCCAACGACTCGCTGATATACGAGGCTGGCTCGGGTATGGCTCACCTCTTCGGCGACTCGCACGTGAAATATCAGAACATGGACCTGAAGAGCGAGAAAATATACATGTCGCTCGACTCGTCGCTGGTACATGCCACTGGCGCCACTGACAGCGTCACGGGCGAGAAGAAAGGCACACCCGTGTTCCAGATGGGCTCCGACACCTACGAGAGCGACACGATGGCCTTCAACTTCAAGTCGAAGAAGGGTTTCATACAGCAGGTGTACACCCAGCAGGAGGATGGTTTCCTCACGGCAGAGGTGGCCAAGCGCAATGACAACGGTGAGCTGTTCTTAGGCAAAGGACGATACACCACCTGCGACGAGCCCCACCCCGACTTCTACCTCGCCCTGTCCAGGGCTAAGGTGCGACCGGGCAAGGATGTGGTCTTCGGACCGGCCTACCTCGTGGTGTGCGACGTACCACTGCCCCTGGCCGTTCCCTACGGATTCTTCCCCTTCACCAAGAGCTACTCCAGCGGATTCATCATGCCTACCTATGGCGACGAGACGGAGCGAGGCTTCTACCTGAGGGACGGCGGATACTACTTCGCCATCAGCGACAGGATGGACCTGAAACTGCTGGGCGAGATTTACACCAAAGGCTCGTGGGGCGTCAGCGTAGCATCGAACTACAGGAAACGCTACAAGTACAGCGGCTCCATATACGCCAGCCACCAGAACTCGGTGACGGGCGAGAAGAACATGCCCGACTACTCGAAGCAGACCAGCTTCAAGATACAGTGGAGCCACCGGCAGGACTCTAAGGCTAACCCCTTCTCGAACCTTTCGGCCAGCGTCAACTTCGCCACGTCGAGCTACGAGCGCAACAACCTCACGTCGATGTACAACCCGCAGTCGCTCACGCAGTCTACACGTACGTCGTCGGTCAGCTACAGCACGGGATTCTCGAGCATCGGCATGAACATATCGACCACCGTCAACCTGAACCAGAACATGCGCGACACGACCATCTCCATGACGCTGCCCGACCTGAACATTACGCTGTCACGATTCTACCCCTTCAAGCGAAAAAGGGCCGTGGGCAAGGAGCGCTGGTACGAGAAGATATCCATGTCGTACACAGGACACTTCTCTAACTCTATCACCACGAAGGAGAACGAACTCCTGCACTCCAGCTTCACCAAGGACTGGCGCAACGGCATGCAGCACACCATTCCCATCAACGCTAACTTCACGCTGTTCAACTATATCAACATCAACCCGTCGATCAACTTCACCGACCGCACATATACCAATAAGGTGAAGCGATCGTGGGACGAGGACAGCGGACAGGAGGTCAGGGACACCATCAACGGTTTCTACAACGTCTACAACTGGAACCTCTCGCTCTCGGCCTCTACCAAGCTCTACGGATTCTACGTGCCCTCACGCAAGATATTCGGCGACAAGATAGACCGCATACGCCACGTCCTGACCCCTCAGATCAGCTTCAGCTACGCACCTGACTTCAGTGCCTCGCGCTACGGATACTACGAGACCTACCAGAAGACCAACAGCGACGGCTCGGTGTCGCTCGTGGAGTATTCACCCTTCCAGAACGGGCTCTACGGTGTGCCAGGCAAGGGTAAGACGGGCAGCATCTCGTTCGACATATCCAATAATGTGGAGATGAAGATACGCGACAGCAACGACTCGCTGAAGAAGGTCAGCCTGATAGACGAACTGGGAGGCTCCATGTCGTACAACATGTCGGCCAAGGTGCGCCCCTGGAGCGACCTGAATACGCGCATCCGACTGAAGCTGTCCAAGAGCTACACCCTCAACCTCAATGCCGTCTTCGCCAGCTATGTCTACGAGGTAGACTCCGTAGGTGCCCGTCCGCGTCTGAGTGAACACCGTACATACTGGGGAATGGGTAAGATAGGACGTTTCCAGGGTATGTCGCAAAACCTGTCGTACACGCTGGACAACACGAAAATAGCCAACCTGTTCAAGTGGCTGCGCGGCGAAAAGGTGGAGAAGAAGAAAGGCAAGGAGGAGGACGACGACGATGAATACGACAACGAGGTAGAGACCAACATAGACCACGACATGGAGAAAGGCAAGCACGGTGCCAAGAAGCAGAATGCCGGCAAGGCTGAGACCGACGAGGACGGCTACATGGCCTTCAGCCTGCCCTGGTCTATCAGTTTCGGCTATGGCATCACCATGCGTGAGAATACCGATGTGTCGAAATTCAACTACCACACCATGCGCTATCCGTATAAGTTCACACAGAACCTGAACATCAGCGGCAACATACGCATCTCCGACGGATGGAACATCTCGTTCTCCAGCGGCTATGACTTCGAGAACAAAAGGATATCGATGACGACGGCATCACTCAGCCGCGACCTCCACTGCTTCAACATGTCGTGCTCGGTAGTCCTGGCTCCCTACACCAGCTACAACTTCTCCTTCCGCTGCAATGCCAGCACCCTCACCGATGCCTTGAAGTACGACAAGCGCAGCAGCTATTCCAACGCAGTACAATGGTACTGAGAAGTGAAGAGTGAAGAGTGAAGAATTTGCTACCGCTCGTGTGGACATAAAAAATGCTACCGCTGCTTGAAACTTGTTCAGCAGCGGTAGCTTATTTTTCGCGTTTTACTAAGATAGGTAGTGCGGTAGCAAATTCTTCACTCTTCACTCTTCACTTTTCACTCTTCACTTTTCACTTTTCACTTTTCACTCTTCACTTTTACCTTATTTCGCGTAAGCGACAGAGCGGGTCTCGCGGATGACGGTGATCTTCACCTGGCCAGGATAGGTCATCTCGTTCTGTATCTTCGAAGCTATCTGTCCGCTCAGTGCCTCCGTCTCGGCATCGTCCATCTTGTCGGCACCGACGATGACACGCAGCTCACGACCAGCCTGAATAGCGTAGGTCTTCGTCACACCAGGATAACTCATGGCAATAGCCTCCAGGTCGTTCAGACGCTTGATGTAGGCCTCCACAATCTCGCGACGGGCACCGGGACGGGCACCGCTGATGGCATCGCACACCTGCACAATAGGAGCCAGCAGCGTCTGCATCTCCATCTCGTCGTGGTGGGCACCGATGGCATTGCAGATATCGGGTTTCTCCTTGTACTTCTCGGCTATCTTGGCACCATAGAGTGCGTGCGGCATCTCGCTCTCCTCGTCGGGCACCTTACCTATATCGTGGAGCAGTCCTGCACGCTTGGCTTTCTTAGGATTGAGTCCCAGCTCTGCTGCCATCACGGCACACAGGTTGGCCGTCTCGCGGGCATGCTGCAACAGGTTCTGACCGTAAGAAGAGCGGTACTTCATCTTACCGATGATGCGGATGAGCTCAGGATGCAGACCGTGAATACCCAGGTCTATCGTAGTACGCTTACCCGTCTCGATGATCTCGTTGTCCAGCTGTTTCTTCACCTTAGCCACCACTTCCTCGATACGGGCAGGGTGGATACGGCCGTCGCTGACCAACTGGTGGAGAGCCAGACGGCAGGTCTCACGACGCACGGGGTCGAAGCCCGAGATGACGATAGCCTCGGGGGTGTCGTCGACAACGATTTCCACGCCGCAGGCAGCCTCCAGTGCACGTATGTTACGTCCCTCGCGACCGATGATGCGACCTTTCACCTCATCGTTCTCTATGTGGAATACCGACACGCTGTTCTCGATGGCCGTCTCGGTAGCCACACGCTGTATGGTCTGAATCACAATCTTCTTGGCCTGGGCATTAGCGTTGAGCTTAGCCTCGTCCATGATCTCGTTGATGTAGCTGGCGGCCTGCGTCTTAGCTTCGTCCTTGAGCGACTCTACCAGTCGGGCCTTGGCCTCGTCGGCACTCAGTCCCGAGAGTTCCTCCAGCTTCTCGCGCTCCTTCTGCTGCATCTTGTCCAGTTCGTCCTGACGCAGTGCGATAGCTTTCTTCTCGTTGTCGATGCGCTGCTGCTGGTTGTCCAGCTCGTTCTTGCGACGACCCAGTTCCTCCTGACGCTGGTTGAGCGAAATCTCGCGCTGCTTCAGTCGGTTCTCGTTCTGCTGGATGTGCTGGTTGCGCTGCTGCACCTCCTTTTCCAACTCGCTCTTCTTGTTGAGGAATTTCTCCTTCACCTCGAGCAATTTCTTTTCCTTGATGACATCGGCCTCCTTGGTGGCAGTGTCAATCATCTCATTGTATTTTCCCTTAACGACCTTAAGGAACATGAAATATCCGCCCACCGCACCCAGTACGAGCGCAGCTACGGCTATCAAAATGACAAATAAAGTGTCCATAAAAATTTGTTTATATAATGTTAATATTCTCTCTCAGTCCTTCATTGCCTCCTCTATTTCGTTGGTCAGCTGCAAGAGAATATTATCATAGGGAGAGGTGTCGTTGCGATCGACCTCTTTCTCATATCTCAGTGCTATCTCGATGAGGGTCATCAGGGCGATGGTATGATCGCTCTTACGGCCCTTGAACACCTGTGCATAGGCACCATAGCGCTCGGATATAAGCTTGGCGGCTGCACGATAGTACTCCTCATCCTCGCGTTCTATGGTAGCGTGGATGTCTTCGTCGTAGACGTGCAACCTTATATTGAGTTTCTCCTTGATTTCCTCTGCCATCGCCTCTTACTACTTTTCGTCACTAAGGACGGCAATACAACTGTTGACGCTGCGTATCATCTTGGCCAGCCGGTCCTTGGCTCCCTGCAGGTCGCCACTGGTTATCTCCATCATCTTGGCCATCTTCAACGTCTCATAGTCACGCTCCTGCTGTTCCAGCCTTGCCTTCAGTTCCTTGATCTGCTGTTCGTTCTGCCCGATAATGTCATACAGCTCCTTGTTCTCCTTTTTCAGTTCCTGAAACTGGAGAATCATCTGCCGTACGCGGGTTTGGAACGTTGCTAAGACTTTCTCGCTTTGAGACATAACTATACTATTATTCTACAAAGGTAGGCTTTTTTTGCTGAAAACAGGTAAATGGAAAATGAAAGTTGCTGCATGTTAACGGGTTTTAACCTATCGGCCGCATATTTTTCCTTTTTTAACGACCCTTACAATGGCGGCAGCAAATTTTTCACTCTTCACTCTTCACTTTCTTCCCTTCTCACTTCCCTTCGGCTGTTTTTCCTTCTTGGCCAACATCACTACGCGGTAGACGAAGTCCGTGGCCCACTTCTCCGAGAAGTTCAGACGCTTGTTGTATTCACGCACGGCCAGCACGGTCTTGATGACGCCGGCATCCTTGTAGTCGTTCTTCGTATAGATGTCGTGCACCGTCTTTTCCGTCATGGTGTAGATAGCTTTCTTAAAGAAACTGGGCATACGCAGCTTGAACTTCATCAGGTTGGTGGTCAGCATCATCATGTCCTGCACGTAAGCCTGGAACTGCAGCAGGTAGGGCTGAGCGTCCTGAACCTTCTTGCAGCGGCGTGCCACACTCTGATCTATCTCCTTGAAGAACTGGTCGTCCATCTGGTACATCTCCTTCACCATCTTCTTGCACTTCGACTTCTCGCCCACGCCGAGGCGGCCTGCCTGAGTGGGCACCTTGAGCGTAGCCTTGAACATACGCAGGTCGGGCAGTGCTGCAAGATTGGTGATATGCAGTTCAGAAGCCATGACGGCTTGAAAATATACACGGATAAGCATCATGAAATCCTCCATGCCGCCTATCTTCACTGTCTGTGAGTCGGCCGACTTGCGACCGAAAATTTTTGATAAGATTCCCATAATAATTGATTAAATCGAGTGCAAAGTTACTCGAAAATTTTCAATTTTCCCATAGAAAGTTCACTTTTTTTCTCTTATTCACACATTTTTTCAGGTAAAATGATGATAATGCCGAAAAAAATACGTACCTTTGCACACCATATAACGTTATAGGTCACATGAAAGGTATTGTTTTAGCTGGTGGAAGCGGCACACGCCTCTACCCTATTACGAAAGGCATCAGTAAGCAGCTGATACCCATCTTCGACAAGCCGATGATATACTATCCTATCTCGGTGCTGATGTTGGCGGGTATACGTGAGATACTGATTATCTCCACCCCCCACGACCTGCCGGGATTCCAGCGCTTGCTGGGCGACGGCAGCGAGATGGGTGTGCACTTCGAGTATGCCGAGCAGCCGTCACCCGACGGATTGGCGCAAGCCTTCATCATCGGTGAGCAGTTCATCGGCGATGACTGTGTGTGCCTGGTGCTGGGTGACAACATCTTCTATGGATCAGGATTCACCGGACTGCTGCGACAGAGCGTAGAGAATGCTGAGAAGCATGGGCTGGCCACCGTCTTCGGATACTATGTCAACGATCCTGAGAGATACGGCGTGGCTGAGTTCGACGCCAACGGCAACTGCCTCAGCATCGAGGAGAAGCCTGCAGAGCCTAAGTCCAACTATGCCGTCGTAGGACTCTACTTCTACCCCAACAGCGTGGTGGACATAGCCAAGAACATCAAGCCCAGCGCCCGCGGAGAGCTGGAGATTACGACAGTCAACCAGGCCTACCTGAACCAGGGCTTGCTGAAGGTGTTCACCCTGCAGCGCGGCTTTGCCTGGCTGGACACCGGCACCCACGACTCCCTGGCCGAAGCCAGCACCTTCATCGAGGTCATAGAGAAGCGCCAGGGACTGAAAGTAGCCTGTCTGGAGGAGATTGCCTTCAAGAGAGGCTGGATAGACCGCGAGCAACTGCTGAAGGCTGCCGCCCCTATGCTGAAAAACGACTACGGCCAGTACCTGGTACGTTTAACTGAGACGAAACAATAATACACCTTATTATATATAAGATAGAATGGAAAATAACAAGAAATTCGAGCCAGAACTTGAGAACTTAGATGTTTCTGCTCCAGAGAAGGAAGAATCTTCTTTCGACATTAAAACTATTTTTACACTACTCGTGCTCAACTGGCAGTGGTTCCTGCTGTCCATGTTCATCTGCGTCTGTGGTGCGCTCATCTACCTGCGCTCCACCAAGCCTGTCTATCAGGTGTCGGCCAAGATGCTCATCAAGGATGACAACAGCAACCAGCGTCGTCCGAGCAACCAGATGCTGTCGAACATGCAGGATCTGGGATTCATGACCAACTCGGCCGGTATCGACAACGAGGTAGAAATCCTCAAGTCGCACATCCTGGCCAAAGAGGCCGTGAAGCACCTGAAGCTCTACGTGGAATACTACGTGAAAGGCCGCCTCAGAGAGTCACTCATCTACAAGACGCAGCCCATCAACGTGGAGCTCGACTCTGTAGGCATGGAGAAGCTCGAGAAGATGCGCGGCACGATGTCCATGAAGCTGACACGCAGCGGCAACACCTACAAGGTGGAGAGTGAGACGGGCGACGTCAACGGCTCGTTCACCACAATGCCGGCCACCCTCAAGTCGGAGCTGGGCGTGCTGACGTTCACCCAGAACGAGGACTACAAGCTGGGCGACGGACAGACGATGATTATCAACATCACCTCGCCTACCGCCGTGTCCAACCGCTACGTAGGCTCGCTCTCTGTAGAGCCCACGTCGAAGATGACATCAATAGCCCTGCTCAACCTGCGCGACATGAACCCTGAGCGCGGTATCGACTATCTGCTCGAACTGGCCGAGTGCTACAACAACCAGGCCAACGAGGACAAAAACGAGATAGCCCGCAAGACCCAGGAGTTCATCACCGCCCGTCTGTTTGAGATTGAGTCGGAGCTGAGCCTCACCGAGACGGAGATAGAGCGATTCAAGCGCGACAACAACCTCATCCAGCTGCGTCTCGATGCCGGTCAGACCATGAGCCAGGCCAACGAGTACACAGCCAAGCTGACCGACTCGCAGGTACAGATACAGATACTCGACGACCTGCGCAACTACGTGGATAAGCCCAACAACCAGTATCAGCTCATCCCCTCGAACGTCGGTCTCACCGACCCCATCTCCTCACAGCTCATCGCCCAGTACAACAACACCGTGCTGGAGCGCGAGAACCTGCTGAAGGCTGTGTCGGAAGATGCACCCCAGATACAGAAGCTCAACGGCCGCATGGACAATCAGATCAGCGCCATCAAGGACGCTCTGAAACAGGCACGCCGCGTGGCTGACATACAGCGCCAGGGCGTACAGAAGCAGTACGACCTCTACCAGTCGAAGGTAGCCAACACCCCTGCCCAGGAGCGCATCCTCACAGAGATAGGCCGCCAGCAGGACGTGAAGTCTGGTCTGTACGTGATGCTGCTGCAGAAGCTGGAGGAGAGCCGCATCTCACTGGCAGCCACTGCCGACAAAGGTAAGCTCATCGACGAGCCCGTCTTCGGTGGCAAGGTCAGCCCCAAGAGCTCTATCATCCTGCTCACCGCCATCGTGCTGGGCTTCACCGTTCCCCTGCTCATCGTCTACCTCATCCAGCTGCTGCGCTACAAGATTGAGGGTCACGAGGATGTAGCCCGCCAGACGCGCCTGCCCATCGTTGCCGACGTGGCTGTGGCCAGCGACTCAGTGAAGTCGACGGCCGGCATCGTGGTTCACGAGAACGAGAACAACCAGATAGACGAGATATTCCGCTCGATGCGTACCAACATCCAGTTCATGATGCAGGGCAACCAGAAGGTCATCCTCTTCACCTCGTCGACATCAGGTGAGGGTAAGACGTTCAATGCCGCCAACCTCGCCATGAGCTTCGCCCTGCTGGGCAAGAAGGTCATCCTCGTAGGTCTCGACATCCGTAAGCCGGCACTGGGCCGACTGTTCAACATCAAGGATCGTCAGAACGGTATCACCACCCTGCTGGTGAAGGAGACCGTAGAGAAGGCCGACGTCATGGAACAGATCAAGCCCTCGGGCGTCAATGCCAACCTGGAGCTGCTCATGGCCGGTCCTATACCTCCCAACCCCACCGAGCTGCTGGCACGCGAGAACCTGCACATCATCATCGACGCGCTGCGCTCCGAGTACGACTATGTCATCCTCGACACCGCACCTGTGGGTCTGGTCACCGATACGCTGCAGATAGGCAAGTTTGCCGACGTCACCGTCTTCATCTGCCGTTCAGACTACACGCCGAAGTCCAGCTTCCGCATGATCAACTCGCTGGCTGCTGAGAAGAAGCTGCCCAACATGTGCATCGTGCTCAACGGCGTCGACATGTCGAAGAAGAAGTATGGCTACTACTACGGCTACGGCCGCTACGGTAAGTATGGCCGCTACATCAACAGCTACAACAGCTATGGCGGTTACGGATCGTACGGTGGCTACGGTGCTTACGGCACCTATGCCGAGAGCCACTACGGCAAGGACAAGGACAATTCTATCAAGCGATAAAAAATTTGAAGTTTGAAGTTTGAATATTCATGACGATAGCAGTAGATTTTGACGGAACCATCGTGGAACATCGCTATCCTGAGATAGGCCCTGAGATTCCGTTTGCCACTGACACACTGAAAATGCTCATCAAGGACCGCCACAAGCTCATCTTGTGGTCGGTCCGCGAGGGCAAGCTACTCGACGATGCCGTCAACTGGTGTCGCGAACGCGGTGTGGAGTTCTATGCCATCAACCGCGACTATCCGGAGGAACAGAAACAGAACAACCAGTTCTTCAGCCGCAAGCTGAAGGCCGACGTGTGGATAGACGACCGCAACCTGGGCGGACTGCCCGACTGGGGCACCATCTACCGCATGATCACCCACAACAAGACGTGGAACGACATCATCGAAGAGGAACTGCAAAGCAATAAGCTCAGCTCCTACGAAGAGAGCCACCCCAAGAAGAAGCCTTGGTGGAAACTGTAGGGAGTTGGATGTTTGATGTTTGAAGTTTGATGTTTGAT
>JAFUSV010000076.1 GCA_017467565.1 Prevotella sp. | reverse complement strand
CTTCTCCGTCTTGATGTCCACGTTATAGATGTTGCGCTGCAGGGGATGACGCTCGTTGGAGGCGATGATGATGCTCTTCTGCTTCTCGTTGAAGCCCACCACTTCCATGACAACCCAGGGCCCCGAGGTGAGTTGCTTGATGCACTCGCCCTTGATGTCGTAGAGGTAGAGGTGGTTGTAGCCGTCGCGCTGACTCTGGAGCACAAACTGGTTGGCGTTCCACGGCAGGAACTGGATGGGGTGGAGGGGCTCCACGTATTTATCGCTCTTCTCTCGGCAGAGGACATACTCGCGCTGTCCCGTCACGGCATCGTAGCTGACCAGCCGGCAGTCGTTCTGGTCGCGGTTCAGCTCGAACAGGAAGACGTGCTTGCCGTCGGGCGAAAAGGTGATGTTCGAAAAATAGACGGGCGTAGGCGACTCGAAGAGTGCGAGGGCATGATGGAGGCTGACCGAGGCGCTGTCCTTGAGCGCCTTGTCGAGGACGGGTGTCTTCAGATAGACGGTCTTCTTAGACTTCAGGTCGTAGATGCCGATGGTGACCTCGTGGCTCGTCATGCCAGCCATGGGGTACTTGTCGGGCACCATCTCTGCCTCGCGAGGGTCGATGTCTACCTGCGGATAGTCAGTGACCATCGACTGGTCCATGCGGTAGAACGCCAGTCGCTGGCCGTCGGCACTCCAGAAGAGACCTTCGTCGATGCCAAACTCATTGCGGTGGACAGCCTCACCATAGACAATCTCGCGTGAGCCGTCGGTGGTGAGCTGCGTCTCGTTGCCATCGGCATCGCGGACGAAGAGCTGATGATGGCGTGTGAAAGCCAGGGCACGCGATGCCGCACTCCAGTGCTGGTTCTGTTCGTCGGCACTGGTAGGCTGGTGCCATACCGTCTGATGGGTCTTGAAATTATGGAGCACACGCTCCTTGCTGTTCTTGAGCAGCACCAGCGGCTGGTCGGCATACGGATACTGAGCCGAGTAGGCCGAATGCCAGTCGGAGCCTAACTCTGAGAGTCGGAACAGCGTCTGGCGCTCGCCCTTGTCAGACATGGTGCCTCCTTCCTCAGCATCGAGGTACATGAGCTGGTCGCCCCACCACGTGAGGTAGAGATTTTGTACACGGAACTTATGGGCATTGCGGCCACCGAAGTTCAGGTCTTCGAGCGTGAACAGTTTCTGCTGGGCATTCATGGGGAGGACAATCAGGGCGCAGAGCGCTATCAACAGATGCTTAATCCTTGTCATGGCGGTTGCGTTTAAAGTTCTTCTTGCTTCCGCCGCTGCGGTCGAAACGTTCATGTCCGCCACGGTTCTCACGTGACGACTCATAGCTCTTGCGGGGACGGCGGGGACGCTCATCGCTGTCCTCAAAACGGCGGGGACGACGCGGACGCTCATCGCTGTCCTCAAAGCGGCGGGGACGACTGGTGCGGGGCCTGTCGCCCAGTTCGTGCTTATGGAAGGTGAACGAGCGGATGTCGCCATCCTCGTTCTGTTCCTGCTCATCGAGACGCTGCTTGAACTCGCGGTTCTTCTTGAAGCGGTGCTTCTCGGCCATCTGTCGCTTCTCCTCCTCGGTCTTCACGACGCCCCCTTCGGTGCGGAACTGCTTCATCTTGCCGTCGAACATCTGGTACTTGCGGAACTCGCACTCCAGTGATCCGTTATACAGAGGAATCTTGATGCTCGGCTTCAGGCCAATCTGCTCGAAGCACTCCTCGCGATAGGAGAGTATCCATGCCTCATTGCCGGTGAACTGGTGCTTCAGCCGTTCGCCAATCATGCGATAAGTGCCCAGCAGGTCGGGTGTAGAGATACGCTCGCCATAGGGCGGGTTGGTCACCATGATGGCAGGCTGCTGTGGCTGCGTGAAGTCCTTGAAGTCCTGTTGGTCGATGGTGATGTCGGCCGTGAGTCCGGCAGCCTTCACATTGAGGCGGGCCGTGTTGACAGCCTTCATGTCGATATCGTAGCCATTGATGTGGTGCTTGAACTCGCGTTCGGCAGAGTAGTCATTATATATACGGTCGAAGAGGTCGGCATCGAAGTCGGCCCACTTCTAGAAGTCAAATTCATTGCGGAAGAGTCAGGGTTCCATGTTGCGGGCTATGAGTGCAGCCTCGATGGCCAGCGTGCCACTGCCACACATCGGGTCGATGAAGTCGGTCTCGCCCTGCCAGCCTGTCATCATGATCATGCCGGCAGCCAGCACCTCGTTGAGGGGAGCGTCGACACTCTCCTGGCGGTAGCCGCGACGATGGAGTGACTCACCGCTGGAGTCGAGGCACAGCGTGCACTGGTCCTCGGCGATATGGATGTGCAGGCGCAGGTCGGGGTTGGCGATAGAGATGTTGGGTCGCTGGCCAGTCTTCTCGCGGAACTGGTCGACGATGGCGTCCTTCACCTTGTAGCTGACAAACTTAGAGTGTCGGAACTCCTCGGAGAAGACGACGGCATCCACCGCAAACGTCTTGTCCTGTCCCAGATACTCGTACCAGTCGATGTTTTTCACGGCCTCGTACACCTCGTCGGCGCTATGCGCCTTGAAGCGATAGATGGGCTTGAGAATCTTGATGGCCGTATGGAGCTGGAAGTTAGCCCGATACATCATCTCCTTGTCACCTGTAAACGATACCATTCGTCTACCAATTTCTACATTGTCGGCCCCTAATTGGGTCAGTTCTTTCGCCAGCACAGGTTCCAGTCCCATGAACGTTTTGGCGATGAGGTCAAATTGTTGATCCATTTATAATATTATAAGATGTAATGTTCGTATTTGTCAATGAAACGGCGGAACGGACGCCACCGCGTGAGCCAGCGCTCGAAGAGGTAGATGCCGATGAGTCCTGTGGCAATGCCCAGCAGCACATCGATGATGTAGTGATGGCACGAGTAGACAGCCGTGAGCCAGATGCCTACGGTGATGACGGCGCACACGGTGACCAGCGGCCACGATCGCCGCGAGATGATGGCATAGACGGTGGCTATGAGCATGTAGGCAGCATGGAGCGACGGTACGGCCGCAAAGATGTTGGAGTTGTTGACGTAGATACTCTGGAAGATGGGTATGCCTATCATCTCGTCAAAGCGGATGAGCCCTGCCACATTGCCGGGCGTCGTGAAGTCGGGTGTGAATCCGTAGTTGATGGCATACCAGGGTGGTGCTGCCGGATGGATGTAGTAGCCTATGAATCCCAAGAGGTTGACGAAGAGGAATGCCAGTGCGAAATGCAGATAGTGGCGGCGCTGCCCCTTGAAGTAGAGCCACAGTCCGAAGGCCATGGGCACCGGCACCCAGCACAGATAGAACACGCCGGCCATGAAGTCGGCCACGGCATTGTGATGGATGGAGAAGTACTCGCCTGGAATCATGGTCTGTCCACCCACGGTGATGCCGAAGAGATCCTTCTCGGCATTGTACAGTCCCTCGATGTCGATGGGGTTCACCTTATAGTTAGGATAGAGGCGCATCCAGTCGTAGCTGATCTCGAACAGGATGAAGGGGATGAGCGCCACTGCCAACTTGCGCGAAGCCGGATGGGCAAAGAATAGCAGGTTGAACAGGCCCACCATGACCAGATGGGCCGGCAACAGTCCTACGACAGTGCTCTGGAAAAGAAGGAAGACAGCCGTGATAATCAGTTCGACAGCTATCTCTTTCCGCGAAAGTGAGCTGAGGTCAAAGAGTCTTATCTTTACTTGCATCGCGCTTGCTTAATTCCTTATAACAGTGCATGATACGCCAAAAGGCCGTAACGTTGGCCAGCACGGCGATGAGAATCATGCCGCCAGCAAGCCACCACAGGTTGGCCGTCAGTCCGCTGATGATGGCAACGATAGCCGTGACCACCACACGCTCGGGGCGCTGCATCAGTCCCACCTTGCACTCAATATCGAGACCTTCGGCACGTGCCCTGACATAGCTGACCATCACCGAGCCCACCATGGCGGCAAACGTCATGATGCCCATCCAGAACCACTCGTCGGGGGCCTTCAGGAAGACCAGGCAGATGCCAAAGAGCGTCACCAGTTCGCTATAGCGGTCGAGTGTGCTGTCCCAGAGTGCCCCGAACGTGGACGACATGCCTCCCATGCGGGCCAGGCGTCCGTCCATCATGTCGAACAGTCCTGCGAAGAGGATGATGGCACCGCCCCAGCCAATCCATCGATAGGCTACGGGTTCGCTGATGTGGAGCGCAGCCTCGATGAAGAACCATGTGGCCACAAGGTTGCCGATGAATCCGCCCGTGGTGATGATGTCGGGTGTGATGCCCAGCCGTATCATCAGCTTGATGACGGGATTGATGATGACATAGATAACTTTTTGCAGATAGTCCCTGTAATTCATTTTATTCTTTCTTGTTTTTATTCTTAATGATGTGACGGTCCTTGTAGACGAAGAACCGCTGCAGTTGATAGTTCCAGATGAGGGCGACGGCCACGGCCACCACCACTTTGGCGAACATGAAGTATTGGCTGGACCACTCCGTGAGCAGATACGTGCCCAGCGTGTTGAGCAGGATGCTGCCCGTCCACACGATGAAATACTTCAGGGCTACATATTTCTTTTTCAGTCCGTCGGAGTCGAACACCCAGCGGTAGTTCATCACGCAGTTGGTGATGCCTCCCGTCAGGGCGCCCAGGAACGAGGCGGTGACATACCACAGCCCGATGACCTCGGCCAGCAGGAACGATACCACGAAGTCGACCAAGGTGGCTACCTGAGCCGTCACCTGTGCCTTGGCAAATACCCGTAGTTCGTGACTTAGCTTACCCATAGTTGAAGATACGCATGAGAATCCATAACACGATGGCGGCATAGACGCCTGCCAGCAGATCGTCGGCCATCACCCAGAAAGCTCCCTTCCTGCGGTCAAGGGCACGGACGCCCAACGGCTTGAGGATGTCGAAGAACCTGAACAGCACCAGGGCTGCCAAGGCCGTAGGCCAGTCGGTGGCAACCAGTAGGGCCACCCATACGCCGACCATCTCGTCGACCACCACGCGACTGGGGTCGTCGCCCCAGAAAGGCATGAGCCGACGTGTGGCCCATGTGCCCAGCACCGTGAAGAGCACGACGAGCACTGCGGTCACAGCGATGAGCGTCCAACCGGTCATACACAGAGACAGACCGAGCCAAATGGCCGTAGCCAGTATGGCCCCAGCCGTTCCCGGTCCCCAAGGCCAGAATCCGCTACCGAATCCTGTGGCGATGATGGTAGGTATGACAGGTGTCTGTTTCATATTCGGAGTGCAAAAGTACGCTATTTTTTTTAAAAGGGGACAGGATGAAGCATAAAAAAATATAAAAAGGGAAAAAGTTTTCTACAATGGGACATTTTTTGCTAACTATTGATTACCTTTGCACGCAAATTTGGGATTAACAACGCATTTTAATTTAAATAGGAATCTTAGTGAAAAGACTATTTTATACCATTATCCTTTGCTGTCTGGTCCAGATGGTCAGTGCTCAGATTACGGGTGAGATACTCGATGCCAACGACGGTGGACCAGTGCCATACGCCAGTGTCGTCTACCGTGGCAACAAGGTGGCCGTTTCCAGCAATGCCGAGGGCAAATTCACCGTGGAACGGCACAACGGCTGGCGACTGACTGTCAGTAGCGTGGGTTATGTGCCGCAGATTATCAACGTCACATCGTCGACACCCAGTCACCTGACCATCCGCCTGAAGCCCGACACCCGTCTGCTGCAGGAGGTGACGGTGAAGTCAAAGCGCTCGACGCGCTACAGCCGTAAGAACAATCCCGCCGTGGAGCTGATGAAGAAGGTGGTGGCAGCGAAGAAGAAGACCAACTTGAAGAACAAGGACTACTATCAGTACAATAACTACCAGAAGCTGATGTTGGGTCTCAACGACCTGACCCCCGAGGGCCTGCAGCAAGGTATCTTCAAGAAGCGCCAGTGGTTGCTCGACCAGGTGGAGGTGTGCCAATATAATAATAAATTGGTGTTGCCAATCTCCGTTGATGAGACGGTCAGTCAGAAGCTGTACCGCAAAGACCCCCATACAGAGAAGAGCATCATCAAGGGACAAAACACGGTGGGTATCAACGACCTGTTTCAGACGGGTGACATCCTGACCACCATCCTGCGCGACGTGTTTACCGACATCGACATCTACGAGGACAACATACGCCTGTTCCAGTATCCTTTCCCCAGTCCTATCGGCAAGGATGCCATACAGTTCTACCGCTACTACATACAGGACACCATCTTCGTGGGCAACGACCGCTGCATACACCTGGACTTCACGCCCAACAATCAGCAGGACTTCGGCTTCCGCGGTCAGCTGTACATCATGGCCGACTCGTCGTACCAGGTGAAACGCTGCGAACTGACCATCCCCCACACCAGTGACGTGAACTGGGTGGAGAACATGCAGTGCCTGCAGGAGTTCTCGAAGCTGGACACCGGTGAATGGGTGCTCACGGTCGACGATATGTTCGTTGAGCTCATTGCTGCCAAGTTCATCCAGAAGTTCATCGTCGTCAGGACTACCCGCCGTTCCGACTTCGCCTTCGACGAGATACCCAAGGCGCTGCTGAAGGGAAAGAAGGAGGTGCTGAAGGATGCCTATGCTGAGATGCAGGGTGACGAGTTCTGGCAGAAATACCGGCAGGTGGAGCTGACCAAGAGCGAGAGCTCCATCGACGTCTTCATCCGTCAGCTGGAGCAGATGAAGGGCTTCAAGTACATCATCTTCGGACTGAAAGCCCTGATAGAGAACTTCGTGGAGACAGGCACGAAGGAGCATCCCAGCAAGGTGGACATAGGACCGGTGAACACCATCATCTCGCAGAACTTTTACGACAAGGTGCGTCTGCGTGCCAGTGCACAGACAACGGCCAACCTGCATCCCCACATCTTCCTGAAGGGCTACCTGGCCCGTGGACTCAAGTCCAAGGAGACATACTATGATGCCGAGTTCATCTACACCTTCAACAAACCCGGCTACCTGCCGCGCGAGTTCCCGAAACAGTCCATCGCCTTCCAGTCCATGCGCGATGTGGCCCTGCCTTCCGACAAGTTCATCCAGACGGACAAGGACAACATGTTCACGTCGTTCAAGGTGACAAAGATAGACAAGATGTTCATGTACAACCGTCAGGCCATCAACTTCGACTTCGAGCAGGAGTGGGGCTTCAAGCTCTTTGCCGAGGCCAAGACGGAGAAGGTGGAGCCCATAGGTGACATCGCCTTCAAGCCCCTGGGCTCCGACAACCTCAGCTCCATCCGCTATACGGAGGCTACCGTCGGCGTGCGCTATGCGCCTGGCGAGACCTTCATCAACACCAAGCAGCACCGCTGGCCCATCAACCTCGATGCCCCTGTGTTCCGACTGCAGCACACCATGGGCTTTAAGGGATTCCTGGGCGGCAAGTACAACTATAACTTCACCGAGGGCGAGATTTACAAGCGTATATGGGTGCCCATGAGTTGGGGTAAGATAGATACCCGACTGAAGTTCGGCGCCCAGTGGAATCAGGTGCCTTACCCGCTGCTCATCATGCCCGTGGCCAACCTGGGCTATATTTTGGAAGACCAGACATTCAACCTCATCAACAACATGGAGTTCCTCAACGACCGCTATGCCTCGCTGATGGTAGACTGGGACATGAACGGCAAGATATTCAACCGCATCCCGCTGTTGCGTAAATTGAAGTGGCGTGAGTGGCTGGGCGTCAAGGTGCTGTGGGGTAAGCTGACGGACAAGAACAATCCCTACCTGCCGCAGAACCAGCAGAGCGACGTGGTGATGGAATTTCCTGAGGGATGTCACGTCATGGACGGCAAGAAACCCTACGTGGAAATATCCTTGGGCATACACAACATCTTCAAGCTGATACAGATAGAATACGTGCGCCGACTGAACTACAACGAGCTGTCTACGGCCAGCAAGCAGGGCGTCCGCTTCATGATACGTACCACCTTCTGACAGATACCACCGCCTTATGAGCAACCACCGCATCTCACTCAAAGACATGGCCGACGAACTGGGCGTCAGCATAGCCACCGTCAGCAGGGCACTGAACGGAAAGCCCGAGGTTGGCAAGGAGTTGCAGGAGCGCGTCAAGGCCTTGGCTAAGAAGTGGAACTACCGACCCAACCCCTTTGCACAGAGTCTGCGTAAGGAAGCCCCCAAGGTGATAGGTGTGGTGGTACCCGACCTGGTGACTCATTTCTTCTCTTCCGTGCTCGACGGCATCGAGATAGAGGCGCGGGCTCACGGCTACAGCGTCATCAGTGCCAACAGCCACGAGAAGATGGCAGACGAGGAACGGGCTATCGACAACTTCATCAATCTCCATGTGGTGGGCATCATCGCCAGCCTTGCACAGGACACCACCGACTATAGTCACTTCGAGCAGTTGCACCAGATGGGCATACCCGTCGTCTTCTTCGGACGGACGTGCATGTCCGACCGCTTCTCGTCAGTGACAGCCAATGGCGACGAGGCAGCCATGGAGGCTACACGCCACCTTATCAATACGGGGTCGCGGCGCATCGCATTCATTGGCGGGCCACGTCATCTCGATGCTGTCACACGCCGTAAGCACGGCTATCTGGAGGCGCTGCGCGAGAGTCGCATACCCATAGACCGTAGCATCATAGCCTGCGGCAGCGTCGATTACGAATGGGCACTCAACGCCACGCTCGACATGCTGCGGCGTGACGACCGTCCCGATGCCATCCTGGCCTTCAACGACACCATCACCTTTGCGGCCTTCAATGCCATCCGACAGATGGGGCTCTCCATCCCCGGCGATGTGGCACTTATAGGTTTCACCGACGATGTCCATGCCTGCTACGTCACCCCGCGTATGTCGACCATCGAGGATCAGGCAGAGATAATGGGGCAGCGCGCCTGTCAACTGTTGTTGCGCCACATTGAGGGCGAAACGAAGGTGAGGCGCGAGATAGTGCCGCAGAAATTGGTCATCCGTGAGTCATCATCCAAACAGCGTTCCTGAGTATGTTTATAGAACCCATAGCTCATTTCCATTCGCCACTCGGCTCTAAGTTTGGCATTCCCCGTCAGAGCGGTCTGGCTACCGAACTGCATGGCGAGATCGTCTTCACACCGCCTTATCGCAAGGAGGAAGCCGTCAGGGGGCTGGAGGCTTTCGACTACCTCTGGCTGATATGGGAGTTCTCGGCCAATCGCCGGGACGACCTGCTGATGGGACGCAAGTTGACGGTGCGCCCACCTCGGCTGGGCGGCAACGAGCGGGTAGGGGTGTTTGCCTCGCGCTCACCATTCCGTCCCAACAGACTCGGTCTTTCGTGCGTATATATAGATAAGGTGGAGATGCACCCTCTCTTCGGTCCCGTCATCCACGTGCTTGGTGCCGACCTGATGGACGGCACACCCATCTACGATGTCAAGCCCTACGTGGCCTATACCGACAGTCATGCCGATGCCCGCAGCGGGTTCGTTGACGACGTGGAGTGGCAGACGCTGCAAGTAGAAATACCGGCTGACGTGGCCGAGATTTTTACCGATGAGCAGCTGCGAGGTCTGCGGCAGGTGCTGGCCCAAGACCCCCGTCCGCAGTATCATCATGATGAGCGAGTCTATGGTATGCCCTGTGCCGGCCACGACGTACATTTCCGTGTCTCAGACGGCATCTTGACTGTCTTAGATGTCAGATAAACATGTTGTTGAGCATGTTTACTCAAAAAAATGACTTTTTTCTTTTCCCACATTAAACTTTTTTGCTACCTTTGCGTCCAAATATTAGTTGCAACGATAAAAAAGTAACAAACAGTAAGTTTAACGCTTTAAAAAGTGACTAATATGAAGAAAGTGATGATGGCCATCCTGATGATGGCAATGAGTGCCAGCATGATGGCACAGGAAGAGAACGACGGACAGCGACCAGAGCGCAAGCCCCGCGACCGACAGGAAATGATTCAGAAGCGTACTGATCACATGGTCGAGAAATATGGCTTGAATAGCGAACAGGCAGAGCAGCTGCTCACACTCAATAAAGAGTATGCCGACAAGATGCGTCCCATGCGCGGTGAGTTCCGCCGTCATGCTAAGAAGGTGAAGCCCGCCGAGGGTAAGCTGGAAAAAGTGAAGCCCGCTGAGGGTAAGCTGGAAAAGGTACAGCCCGTAGAGGGTGAGCCCGAGAAGGTAAAGCCCGTGGAAGCCAAGCCTGAAGAGGTGAAGAAAGACATGGATGCCTACGAAGCCAAGCTGCAGAAGATTATGACCGAAGAGCAGTTTAAGGCATACAAGGCTGACCGTCAGAAACGCGGCGACAGACAGCGCGGACCCAAGATGCGCAAGGCTCACAAAGATTAATAATGCCACACATGAACTGATAATATAATAACAAAAAGAGATTTTTCATAGTGATTTAGGTTAACATAGTGTTTTTGAAAATGGCAAGCGTGCCAGCAGTTTCAATAGGATTTATGTTTTTGGAAAAGAATGTAATAAGATAACAAAAGGCGTCTACTATGTGAATAGTGGGCGTTTTTTTTGTCGTTTCACTTTTTTTTCGTACCTTTGCTCCCAGAATATGAAACAGACAAGATGGATATTAGTGGCATGTGCCGGCATCATGATGCTGGGTGCCTGTAAGGAGAAGGCTGTACCCAAGGACACAGCCGAGTATGCTGACAGCTACGTCATTCCTAAGCCCGGTGATCCTATCAAGATGGCTGCCGTGAACAAGGAGATACAGGCACGCTGGAATGGTGAACCCTGCGTGGTGAAGATCAGGAGTATCGTGGCCGACTCGCTGCCGATGGTCGAGAACGAATATGGACAGAAGTACGTGGACAACGTCTTCGATGTCCAGGTCGTCGGTGCCGACCAGTCGTCATTGTTCCATCGTACTCTGCGCAAGTCGCAGTTCGTAGGTTTCATCAAGGACTCCAAGGTGCAGTCGGACTATGGCAAGAAAGCCATCCTGAAGAGCGTGTCGGCAGAGCTTGCCGAGAACACCAAGGAGCTGCGTTACTTTGTAGCCAGCCTCCAGGTGCCCGAAGCTGCCGAGGACGAGTACCTGCTCTTCAAGTATGCCACCAGCGGCGACATCGAGCAGGTGGACGAAGATATTCGTGTCAACTGGCAGGGGCAGCCTGCCCCTGTCCCCGAGGACGACGAGGAGTGGACGGAAGAGTAGATGAGGTTTGGACGGCGCAAACCCTGAGTTTGGACGGCGCAAACTATAGGTTTGGACGGAGCAAACCCCAGGTTTAGACGGAGCAAACCCCAGGTTGTTGTTTAGAGAGTCCTTTTACTGATGCTGTGCGTTCGTGCTTGCTGCAGAGATATAGCAAGCACGAACGCACGGCATTTATGGGCAGAGAATAATAAGTGTTTATTTCAGATCGAAGATACCTGTCGGCATGGTGCGCTTGAGCACTTCGAGACCGAAGTCCTTGCCAGCAACGATGCCATAGCTGCGTAGGATGGACTCTACCGTCTTGCGGGCCAGTTCGGGATGGTTGTTCTCCTCTGACAGATGGCAGAGCCATACGTGCCGGAGGTTTCCAGTAGCATGATGGGCAATGGCCTCGGCACACTCGTCATTGCTCAGATGGCCCGTGCCGCTCGATATGCGCACCTTCAGGTGGTGAGGATAGGAGCCGTTCATCAGCATCTCGCGGTCGTGGTTAGCCTCTAAGATAAGGTAGCGAGCACGTGCTATGTAGGAGGTCATGTCGTCAGTGACGCTGCCAGCATCGGTGATGATGCAGATGTTGCTGCCGTCGGCCTCTATCATGTAGCCTACGTTGTCGCTGCTGTCGTGGGGCACGGTAAAGGGGGTGACGGTGAAGTCGCCTATCTGGAAGGTGACGCCCGGCTCTATGTATCGGCGAGAGGCGGCATCTACTTTCCTGCTGACGCAGTAGTTGCGGTCGATGCCCTTGTGGACAGTGGCTGTGGCATAGACGGGTAGGGAGTACTCATGACTCAGGCTGCCAACGCACTTGATGTGGTCGGCATGGTCGTGTGTAATGAGCAGATGGTGCACCTGCGACATACTGAGCCCATAGTCCTTGAAATGTTTTTTCAGCGTGCGTACTCCCACGCCTGCATCTACGAAAAGACCATCGTTCTCAGTATACAGGAAGTAGCAATTGCCACTGCTTCCGCTACCAAATGAGATGAATCTTAGCATGACTGTTATGTATTTTCATGCAAAGTTACAATAAAATATCGAAAAAGGGAATACTTTTCCGTAGAGTTTAGGGTACTTTAACGTTTGTGTGTTTTTTTCGGAGGTCCGCACCCTTGAAAAAATATTAGAACGGCAGACCTACGGCGAAGTGGAAGGCATAGTCGCGGCTGAAGCGCGGATGGATGATGGGGTAGTGCTCCTCGTCATCTTCCTCGTAGGCAGGGTTGATGGCCTTCATGCCCAGGTCGAAGCGCAGGATGAAGTAGTCGAAGTTGAATCTGAGGCCTACGCCATAGCTGACGGCTATCTGGCTGGGGAAGTCCTTCAGCCGGAACAGTCCGCCAGGCTGTATGTTGTAGTCGCGCAGTGTCCATATATTTCCTGCATCGATGAAGAGGGCGCCTCCCAGTTTCCAGAACAGGTGGGTACGGTATTCGGCATTGAGGTCGAGCTTCATGTCGCCTGTCTGATTGATGAAGTTGATGCGTCCGTCGCGCTCCTTGTATTTGCCTGGTCCCAGTGAGCGTACACTCCATCCGCGCACGCTGTTGGCACCACCCGAGAAGTAGCGCTTCTCGAAGGGCAGCACAGTGGAGTTGCCGTAGGGGTAGGCTATGCCGAAGCCCAGGTGGAGCACAATCTGGTTGTTGCGGTCCAGTATGAATGAGCGTGTCAGGTCTACGTCGGCCTTGACGTACTGGGCGAAGGCGATGTTGAACACGCGGTAGTGTCCCATGTCGTCCTTCTCGGTGCCCAGGGTCTTGGATGCCAGCGAGAGCAGGTTGCCCGAGGTCTCGATGTTGGTCTTCAGCGCTATGTTGCCTTTGCTGTAGGAGTAGCCGAAGCCTATCTTCGTGATAAACAGGTCTTCGTAGTTATAGCGCAGGATGGCGTTGCGGTTGGATTCGTTGT
Organism: Prevotella sp.; assembly: GCA_017467565.1. Classification (GTDB taxonomy): domain Bacteria; phylum Bacteroidota; class Bacteroidia; order Bacteroidales; family Bacteroidaceae; genus Prevotella. The sequence goes on along the minus strand of JAFUSV010000076.1, from coordinate 19,214 downwards.
CGAGGTACTGTGAGCGGAAGGTGGACGATATCCAGGGCATGAAGACGTAGTTCAGGTCGAGCAGGTCGAGCTGGTACTTGTCGTGGCGGCGCGGGTTGTTCCATCGATAGCGCCATGCTGCCGACAGCAAACGACGGTGGAACTCAGGACGGTCCTGCAGGTCGTAGAGCAGCGACACCTCGCTCGTGGCATTGGTGTTCTGGCGGAAACGACGGCTGATGAAGGGGGCTATGAAGCGGGGAAACTGCAATCGGGCCTGGGCACTGTACTCGATGAAGTCCTGATTAGAGTAGCCCTCCAGTCCGCGTATGGCTTCGTAGGCACCACGCAGTTCTATGCTGAGCAGTTCGCTGCCGCGGAAGAGGTTGCGGTTCTGGTAGGTCAGCGAGGCGGCTGCTCCCAGGTCGCCGGCCGTATTGGTGCCTTCGGGCTGGAAACTCAGCGTCGACGGTTTGTTGGTCTGTAGCTGAATGTCGCAGTCGAGGTAGGCGGAGTCAGGGTCCTGACGGAAATTGATATTCGTGTATTTGACTGCCTGCAGACGGCCGAAGTGGTTGTACGTGTTCTGCAGGCCGGTGGCCGAATAGAGCTGTCCCTCCTCCAGGTGGGTGCACTCGTCGAGGACATGGGGACGCAGGTGGAGGCGCGGGTCGGCAGGGTCGCCACTGGCATAGTTGATGTGGCGCATGGTGTAGCGCGTATGCAGCGTGTCGGGGCGGTTGTTCTGTCTGTAGAGTCCCAGTCGCAGCGTGACGTCTATCAGCTGCGAGTTGCGCATGGTATCGGCCTGATACGTGATGAACTCCTTATGGAAGCGGTAGTACCCCTGGTCTGTGAGGATGGCTGAGATGCGCTTACGCTCGGCATCGAGCTTGGAGACATCGAACTTCATGCCGGCTGACAGCAGGCGGTTGACGCTGTCGGCAGCCAACAACTGGCGTATGGCGGGGTCTTCTATCTCGTACTGCAAGTTATGGATGAAGTAGGGCTCACCGGGCTTGAGCCAGTAGGTGACGTCAGCCTTCTGCCCGTGGATGGTAGTGTCGGCCAGCACCTCAGCATGCAGGAACCCCTCGTTGCGCAGCTCCTGGCATAGGTCGTTGACCGTCTGCTCTGTCTTGCGCATGTCCAGCAGCACCGGAGCCTCACCGATGGAGCGCAGCGTGCGGTTGATCCATTTGGTCGTGTCGCGTCCAGACAGCGAGTAGGTCATCAGGGGGAGCTTCAGCAATGAGAACCAGCGTGAGTTGGGATTCTGACGCACATAGTTGCGTAGCTGTGAGGTGCTCACGTCAGGATACTCACCCACGGTCTTCACCTTGACGCTGTTCAGCAGATACTCGTCTTCAGGCACATAGCGAGTGGTGGAACACGACACTGCACAGAGGGCCGTGAGCAACAGAATGAGGGTCTGAAGGCATATTTTTCGCATAATCGCTTGCAAAGGTACAAAAAAATTCGTAACTTTGCCATCATGATTAGCAAAAATCAACAGAAATACGTGCGCTCGCTGGAGCAAAAGAAGTACAGACGGAGGGAAAATGCCTTCGTAGCCGAGGGACCGAAGGTGGTAGGCGACCTGCTGGAGGCTAGGTTCAATGCCCGTCAGATATTCGCTACTGACGAGTGGCTGAGTCAGAATGCACATGATACGGCTCAAGTGGTGACGGCGGATGAGTTGCAGCGACTGAGTTTCCTGCAACATCCACAGCAGGTGCTGGCAGTGTTCGCGATACCCGAACCCAGCGACCGCCACAGCCGCCTGTGCCTGGTGCTCGACGGCGTGCAGGACCCCGGCAACCTGGGGACCATCATCCGCATAGCCGACTGGTTTGGCATCACGACCATCTACTGCTCGGAAGATACTGCCGATGCCTGGAGTCCCAAGGTGGTACAGGCCACGATGGGCAGCATCGCGCGTGTGAACATTATATATAATAATATAGTAGATTTGCTCAGCCATACCGATAAACCCGTGTACGGTACGCTGCTCGACGGCACCGACATCTACGGTCAGCAACTGGCTGATGAAGGCTTCATCGTGATGGGCAACGAAGGCAACGGTATATCAGAAGAAGTCAGGAAATTGGTGAGCCACCGGCTGCTGATACCTAAGTACCACGAAGGCCCTGAAAGTCTGAATGTCGCAGTGGCTACGGCCGTGGTGTGTGCTGAATTTCGCCGTCAGGACAGGATGAACTGCATGATGACGGCAGGCTCGTAGTCAGCGTCATGACGGAGCCAGTCGTCAAGACGAGCCGACTCCTTGTAGCCAAACTGGCGGAATAGGTGGATGCAGTGCTCGTTGCTGAGGGGGATGACGGCATAGATTTGGTGCAGATGGAGCGTATGGCTGGCATAGGCATGCAGGGCATGGAGGGTGGCAAGGGCATACCCCTTGCCGCGATGTTCGCGCTGAATGACCAAGCCTATCTCGGCCTTCATGCTTTTGGGGTCGAAGTTTGTCAGGTCGGCTATGCCCACTACCTCGCCATCGGCATTCTCTATCATCAGTCTGACCTCCTTGTCGGTATAGATGTCAGAAGTGCAGCGAGCCATATAGTCATGCAGGGCATAGCGTGAATAGGGGACGTTCGTCGTGCCGATGTCCCATGTGTCACGGTCGTTCTCTATCTGGTAGAGAGCATCGAGGTCTTCGGGCTCCATAGCCCTGAGCCGGATGGCGGGTTCGCTGTTGTTCATCTGATGATTTCTCTGGGTGCTATCAATGTGTGATTGTCTGAATTATAGGTCCCAATGATCGACTGGCCGTCGCGCTTGGCCTCACTGATGATTTGCTCGAATGTGTAGCTATGTATGTCGTAGACCACGCATAGGGGCTGTTTCGTGGCATCAGTGGTTACGGGGAGACCCTTGCGCCGGGCCAGCTGCAGGCACTCCTGCACCATCGGCTCGCTACCCTTGAACATGTAGTTGACCTCGGTATTGCGCTGCTTGTAGAAACCCAGCGACTTGCGCATGCGCCAATACTGCATCTGTATGAGGGCGATGAAGGCGCGGAAATAGATGGCCACCTTGATGGGGACGGTGACGAAGAACGACTGGTGGCCGTAGTGCTTGCGGAAGAAGATGAGCATGGCCTGATAGAAGATGTGGACATAGCGGTAGCTGGTCTTCTTGGTCGATTCACCTTTGTAGTGGACAATGTGTGCCGGCACGTACCAGTTCTCGTAGCCACCCTTCAGGATGCGGTACGACAGGTCGATGTCCTCACCATACATGAAGAAGTCCTCGTCGAGCAGCCCTACCTTGTTGAGGGCTGTACGGCGCAGCATGCAAAAGGCTCCGCTCATCACGTCGATGCGCCCAGGTTCATCCCATGACAGGTGGCTCATGTAGTAGCGCTTGGAGAACCCTAACATCTTGAGAAACGAGACGTAAGGCGTGGGCAGACCACGTCGCGACTCTCGAGCCACGGTGCCGTCGCCATTGTGCATCATCACACCCACGCCACCGGCTTTCGGGTGCTCGTCCATAAACGTCAGCACCTGGCGGATGCTGTCCTCGCCGACGAAGGTGTCAGGATTGAGCAGCAGCACATACTCACCTTCCGACTGGCGGATGGCTATATTGTTGGCACGGGCAAAGCCCAGGTTGTGGGGACTCTCGATAAGGGTGATCTGGTTGCCGAAACGTGAAGTAAGGTAGGTGACGCTATCGTCCGACGAAGCATTGTCAACGACGTATATCTCCGTCTCTATTCCCTCGGTGGCTCGCTGTACACTCACGATGCACTGCTCCAGGAAATAGCGAACGTTATAGCTGACGATGACGACGGTTAGTTTCATGCTTCTTCCTCCTCCTGTTTTTCTTCCTCCTCTTGGTGACTCTCCTCGGGTTCAACTTGTGGCTCGGTCTCGTTGATGCAGCGTGTCATCGACGGATAGACAAACGGCATGGTCAGCAGAACCACTACTGCCAGATAGCCGAATGATGACTCAAAGCCAAAAAAATAGTAGAGCAGGGTGTTGACGATGAGCAAGAACTCAAGCATGCACAGACGTATGACACCCCATTTCTGCAGTGCCTTCTCCTTACGCCGGATGAGGTCGTCAGCCACTATTCTGAACTTAAACAGGCGCAGCGACAGGGGCACCAGTGCCAGTGTGATGAGTATCATCAGTGTCATTGGCAGAAAGCGTGCTTCGCGCGATGCTCCTGAGAATATGCCGATGTCAATGTCCATGACGTCGGCTATCAGGTAGATGACAGCGGCTTGGAGCAAGATGCTCCAGAATAACAGCATGAGTATCTTTTGTGTCTGCTTCATAATGGTCTCTGCTATTTTGCTTCAAATGGTGTTCGGTTAGTGATGGAGCGACCCAGCGTCACTTCATCAGTATATTCTATCTCGTTGCCTACGGCGATGCCGCGGGCTATGATGCTGACCTTCACGTCGTAGGGAGCCAGCTTGCGGAAGATGTAGAAATTGGTGGTGTCGCCCTCCATCGTGGAGCTGAGGGCCAGTATCACCTCGGCTATGTCCCCCTGTGCAACACGCTCCACCAGCGAGTCAATCTTCAGGTCACTCGGACCTATGCCGTCCATAGGCGAGATGAGTCCACCCAGCACGTGGTAGAGTCCGTTGTACTGCATCGTGTTCTCTATAGCCATCACGTCTTGCACGTTCTCCACGACGCATACCAGCGAGGCATCACGCCGTTTGTCAGCACAGATAGGACAGGTGTCGGCATCGCTGATGTTGTGGCATACATGACAGAACTTCACCTCTTTCCTCAGCGTGGATACAGCATCCGTGAAGCGCATGACGTCGCCTTCCTCCTGGCGCAGCATCCACAGCACCAGCCGGAGCGCAGTCTTGCGTCCGATGCCAGGCAGCTTAGCAAACTCTTGCACGGCCTTGTCGAGTAGTTGTGAGGGAAATTGTTGCATCAAACTTCAAACATCAAACTCCGCCAGTTCCAACCAGCGCATGGACTTCTCGTCGAGTTCATCGTTGAGCAGTGGCAGGCGCTTGCTCATACGAGTGATTTCCTCTACATCAGTGATACCTCCGCAGAGGGCTGCTTCTATCTGTTTCTTTTCTTCCTCCAGCAGGGCGATGTCCTTCTCCAGCTGTTCCTTCTCGCGCTTCTCCTTATAGGTGAGCTTGCGGACACCTTCCCTTTTGCTCTTTTCCATGGGGAGGGGAGCAGAAGCCTTTTGTCCTTGCGCCTGACCATTCCCTTCTTTTGAGATGGGCTGTGGAACGGTCTTGGTCCACTCTCTGTATTGTGTATAGTTGCCAGGGAAATCCTTGATTTCGCCCTGACCCTTGAACACTAACAGATGGTCTACGACCTTATCCATAAAATAGCGGTCGTGACTGACGACGATGACACAGCCTGGGAAGTCCTGCAGATATTCTTCGAGAATCTGCAGCGTGACGATGTCGAGGTCGTTGGTAGGTTCGTCGAGTACCAGGAAGTTGGGATTGCGCATCAGTACCGTACAGAGGTAGAGCTTGCGCCGTTCGCCACCAGACAGCTTATAGACATAGTTGTGTTGCTGTTCAGGTGTGAAGAGAAAGTGTTGCAGGAACTGGCTGGCTGTCAGATGGCGGCCACTGCCCAGATCGACATATTCTGCAATCTCACGAACGACGTCGATGACCTTTTGTGACTCGTCAAACTTCAGGCCCTCCTGCGAGAAGTAGCCAAAACGCACAGTGTCGCCGATGACTATCTTGCCATTGTCAGGTGCCGTCTCGCCCAGCAGCATCTTCAGGAATGTAGATTTGCCAGTGCCGTTGTTGCCCACGATGCCCATCTTCTCGAAACGCGCGAAGTTATAGTAGAAATCGCGCATGATGACCACATCGTCGAAGGCTTTCGAGATATATTGACATTCGAAAATCTTACTGCCAATATACACGTTGGAGGCTTTCAGGCGGATGGCACGTTCCTCGATGCGAGCTTTGGCGATACGCTCCAGCTCGTAGAAGGCATCCTCACGGTACTTCGCCTTATGACCACGGGCTTGGGGCTGACGGCGCATCCAGTCAAGTTCTGTCCTATAGAGGTTGTTGGCACGTGCTATCTCGGCCCTGCGGTTGTCTATGCGTTCCTGACGCTTTTCCAGATAGTAGCTGTAGTTGCCGCGATAGGTGTAGATGGTGCGGTCATCAATCTCAAGGATGACGGAACAGACACGGTCAAGGAAATAACGGTCGTGGGTGACCATCAGCAACGTCTTGTTGCCACGGTTGAGATAACCCTCCAGCCATTCTATCATCTCAAGGTCAAGATGGTTCGTAGGCTCGTCAAGTATCAGCAGGTCGGGTTCGGTGATGAGCACATTGGCCAGTGCCACGCGCTTTTGCTGACCGCCTGACAACTGTCCCATGGGTTGATTGAGGTCGCGGATGTGCAGTTGGGTGAGTATCTGCTTGGCACGAAGCACCTTGTCGGGGTTGTTCTCGTGGTTAAAGCAGGCATCGAGTACGCTCTCCTCAGGGTCGAAGTGAGGCGACTGCTCGAGCATGCCAACCCGCAGGTCGCGTCGGAAGATGATGCTGCCAGAGTCGTAGCCGTCCTTGCCGGACAGCAGCGAGAGTAGGGTAGACTTGCCCGTACCATTCTTGGCTATGAGACCTACCTTCTGTCCCTCGGCTATAGAGAAGCTGATGTTCTCGAACAGGACAAGAGCCCCGAACGATTTCGTCAGGTTCTGCACGTCGAGGTATGGTATTTCACGAGCCACTGGTACAGTCAGAGTGATTTGTTGATTTGTTCAATGTAGTCAAGCACTTCGTCCCTGCCGGCACGTTTCTCGGCAGAGGTAACAAAGTAGGGTGGCATCTCTTCCCATGTCTCCAACATGCGCTTGACGTAAGCGTCTACATTGGCGCGTACCTTGGCTGCGGTGAGTTTGTCGGCCTTGGTGAAGACAATAGAAAACGGGATGCTCGACAACCCCAGCCACTCTATGAACTCAAGGTCGATGGCCTGAGGCTCCAGTCGCACGTCGATGAGCACAAAGACGTTGACAAGCTGCTCCCGGCCAAGGATGTAGCCGCGTATCATCTGGTCGAGTCGTTGCACCTCCTTCTTGGAACGCTTGGCAAAACCATAGCCGGGCAGGTCTACCAGATACCAGTCTCGGTTAATGAGAAAATGGTTGATGAGCAGCGTCTTGCCAGGTGTCGATGATGTCTTGGCCAGCTTCTTGTTGTTGCAAAGCATGTTTATCAGGCTCGACTTGCCCACGTTGCTGCGTCCTATGAAGGCATACTCGGGCTTGGTGTCCTTAGGACACATCGACACGTTGGGTGCAGAGATGGTGAATTCGGCAGTCTTGATGTCCATAGTTGATAAAGTTGTAGTATTAACGGATACGCTCGGTCGAACGTACCAGCTTCTCGTCTGCTCTGATGCCCTGACGTGCAAGGAAGGTCAGCACGATGGCTACGGCAGGGAGGACGTCGGTCCATCTGAGTACAAAAGCACCGCCCGAATTACGGTTCTCTACGCCTATCAGAAGATACCACAGGAGCAGCAATACGATGGGCACGAGCGTCACCATAGCCTGACGGGGACGATTCTTATAGAGAAAGATGTCGCCCAAGGTGATGACAGCCGATACTATCAGGATGATAAGCATCAGCACCGTACCTGTATTAGCAAAGGCAGCCACTGCCGTAGCGATGGCTGCGAGAAGCAGAAACACGGTTTGTTTTCGCTGAATCATAATAAATAAATGGTGAATGGGCGCGATGTTACTCCACGATGGCAGCTTCCATCTCCTTGGCAGGATCGCGGTAATAGATCTTATCCTCGATGAACTCCTGAGTAGCCAGCAGTGTGGGCTTCGGCAACTTCTCGTAGTAACGCGATATCTCTATCTGTTCGCGGTTCTCGAAGACTTCCTCCAGTGAGTCGTTGTAGCTGGCGAATTCAGCCAGTTTCTTGGAGAGGTCTTCCTTGATTTGTACTGAGATCTGGTTGGCACGCTTGGCAATGATAGCTACTGTTTCGTAGATGTTGCCAGTCTCTTCACACAGATCCATGATGTTGCGAGTCACGGTGTTCACCGGAGCTTTTGATTTCTTGTAATCCATTGCTTAATTATATATTTACCTTTTTACTATTTTACCTTTCTCAGTCGCCTATCACCTTCTTGCACTTGGTGATGTACTTATTGGCAAGTTCGCAGTGCTTGGACTCCGGATATTCGTTCAGGAATCCGTAGCACTCGTCCTCAGCGTCGCGATAACGTTCTATCTTACGGTCTTCGCTGGAGTTCTCGGCCAGTTCAAACTTACTCTTCATGATGAGCAGGGAGAAGTCTTCACGCCACCTGCTGAAGGGGTATGACTTCAGGGCATTCTGGGCTGTGATGATGCTGGCTATGTAGTTACTCTCGTTGTTCGAATTGATATTTCCGAAATAGCCGCCAAGGTTATAATAGAGCTGGGCCGACAGGTATTCTTTCTGCACCAGCTTGTCCTGTAGCTCAAACAGACGTTCTTGTGCCTTTGCCCTCAGCGGTGAACTGGGATAGGTGTCCATGAACTGCTGGTAGGCATTGATGGCACCTATGGTGGGCGTTTGGTCAAGGCGAGGCTCCGGTGCACTTTCAAAGAGAGACTGGCCTACGTAGAAGGAGGCATGCTCGGCGTAGCGACCCTTGGGGTACGTCGTATGATACTTTTTGAACGTGGCAGAAGCAGACTCGTAGTCACCTGTCATGTATTCAGCCATAGCCAGCATGTAGAGCGACTCCTGTGCTTCGTCAGTACCTTTCTTTAGGGTTATCAGGTCTTGAAGCAATGATACGGCACGCTGGTATTTGCCTTCTGCAAAACATTGCTTCGCATATTCGTAACGATAGGTGTAGTCGCTACTCTTGAAGACACGGTTGAACTCTCCTGCACAACTGGTCAGCAGTAGCGCTAACAAGCCTATTATGATGGTCGTTTTTTTCATTGTTGCATATTTTTAGCGTGCAAAATTACGCATTTTTCCGCTAAATACAAAGAGAATGTACATTTTTTAACCGCTTGTTATACAGATTTCACAGAATATTTGTAATTTTGCAGGCCGAAAGGACGAAAACCATGATGATATGAACTTCAAACTGCAATCGAAATACCAACCTACCGGCGACCAGCCGGAAGCCATCCGTGAACTTACGGACGGCGTGCTGCGTGGTGACCATGCCCAGGTGTTGCTGGGTGTCACGGGCTCGGGTAAGACTTTTACCATTGCCAATGTCATACAGAATGTCAACCGACCGACGCTTATCTTGTCGCACAACAAGACGTTGGCAGCCCAGCTCTATGAAGAGATGAAGGGCTTCTTCCCGGACAATGCCGTTGAGTATTATGTCAGTTATTATGATTATTACCAGCCCGAGGCATACTTGCCCACTACTGATACGTATATTGAGAAGGATCTGGCTATCAATGAAGAAATAGACCGTCTGCGATTGTCTGCTGTAAGTAGTTTGTTGTCAGGTCGTAGGGATGTTGTTGTTGTATCTTCAGTTTCATGTATTTACGGTATGGGAAGCCCTAATGCCCTGTCCGAGAATGTCATAGAGATACGCCAGGGACAGTCCATAGATCGTAATGTGTTGTTAAGAAAATTAGTGCAGTCCCTCTATACCCGTAATGACCTTACGCTGGAGCGTGGCAACTTCCGCGTCAAGGGAGATACGGTCGATATCTACATGGCTTACAGCGAGAAGATTCTGCGCGTCACATTTTGGGATGACGAGATAGAGTCTATCGACGAACTTGACCCTGTGACTCTCTATCGGCTGGGGCATTACGCAGAATACAAGCTATATCCTGCCAATCTCTTCATGACCACCCAGGAACAGACCGAACGGGCCATTCACGATATTCAGGACGATCTCGTCAAGCAGGTGCAGTTCTTCGAGGATTTGGGTGATGAGATCAAGGCACAACGTATCAAGGAGCGTGTGGAGTACGACATGGAGATGATCAAGGAACTGGGCCACTGCTCCGGTATTGAGAACTATTCCCGTTACTTTGACGGCCGACATGCTGGTGAGCGGCCTTACTGTCTCTTGGACTTCTTCCCAGACGACTTTTTGCTGGTCATCGACGAGAGTCATGTCTCTGTGCCTCAGATAGGTGCGATGTACGGCGGTGACCGTGCCCGCAAGACTAATCTGGTGGAGTACGGATTCCGTCTGCCAGCCGCCTTCGACAATCGTCCGCTGACCTTCGAGGAGTTCCAGCAGAACACGCATCAGACTATTTATGTCTCGGCCACACCGGCTGACTTTGAGTTGCAGGAGGCTGAGGGTGTTGTCGTCGAACAGGTGATACGTCCTAAGGGTCTGCTGGACCCTGAGATAGAGGTGCGTCCATCGGAGAATCAGATTGATGACCTGCTGGAGGAGATTCGTGTACGTATAGAAAAGAAGGAACGCACGCTAGTTACGACGCTGACTAAACGAATGGCCGAGGAACTGAGCGAGTTCTTGCTCAACCACGGTGTGGCTACAGCCTATATACATAGTGACGTTGCCACGCTGGACCGTGTGAAGATCCTTGAGAAGCTCCGTGAGGGAGAGTACGATGTGCTGGTGGGTGTCAATCTTCTGCGTGAGGGTCTCGATCTGCCCGAGGTGTCGCTCGTCGTCATTCTCGATGCCGACAAGGAAGGATTCCTGCGCTCGCGTCGCAGTCTGATACAGACGGCCGGACGTGCTGCCCGTAATGTCAACGGCCGTGTCATCATGTATGCCGACACCATCACGCCTTCCATGCAGCTGACCATAGATGAGACTAATCGTCGTCGTACCAAGCAGTTGCGTTATAACGAGGAGCACCACATCACACCACGGCAGATTGTGAAGAACATCAACCAGAGTCTGCTGTCTAAAGATGCGCCTTCAGACGTCAAGGAACTACAGCGCTCGGCTCTCATCCTGCAGAAGTCTGCTATCGACGTTGCTGCCGATCCTATCATTGAGCGCATGACACGTCCGCAGATAGAGAAACTCATAGCTGAGACCACGCGTCGCATGAAAGAGTCGGCCAAGCAGCTCGACTTCCTTCAGGCTGCCCAGTATCGTGACGAGATTATTCGCCTGCAGAAGGAACTGGAACTGAAGTGAATTTCTACTACGAATCGACACGAATTCTCTTTGACCACGAATTATACGAATTGACACGAATATTATTCTACAACGTATAAGCGTCGTCAATAGAAAATAATTCGTTTAATTCGTTTAATTCGTGGTCGAAAAAGAAGTTAGAATTCCGTGAAAGACAACGGCATCAGATGACGGATGCCATTCATGGCCAGGATGCGGTTGCGTCCGTAGAGCAGGATGCGTATAGGCTGCGAGAAACGGGTCTCGGTCTCTATCATGACCTGACGGCAGATGCCACATGGAGATACAGGGTCGACTGTCAGTTCACCCTTTGGGTCGCGAGCTGCAATGGCTATAGTCTTGACCGCAACGTTCGGATACTGTGCGCCGGCAGCAAAGATGGCGGAGCGCTCAGCACAGATGCCGGCAGGGAAAGCGGCATTCTCTTGGTTGCAGCCTATCATCATCTTGCCATTCTCAAGGAGTAAGGCAGCACCTACATGGAACTTGGAATAGTTGGCATACGAGCGGTCAGTTGCTTCAATAGCCATTTCGACAAGTTCCTGTTCTTCTTTCGGCAGTTCGTCGAGTTGATATTCCACGAATGTGGAGTGCAATTGTAGTTCCTTCATATTTTTAGTTTTAAGTATTTGCCAGTGATGCTTTGCTTACAGGCGCAAATGTCTTCTGGAGTACCGGCACAGACAAGGCTGCCGCCCTGGTCGCCACCGTCTGGGCCCAGGTCAATGACGTAGTCAGCCTGCTTGATGATGTCCATATTATGCTCTACGATGAGCACCGTGTGTCCACGTTCTATGAGGGCATTCATAGACTTGAGCAGATTTTTGATGTCGTGGAAATGGAGTCCCGTCGTGGGTTCGTCAAAGATGAACAGCGTAGGCTCCTGTCGTTCCTGTCCTATGAAATAGGCCAGCTTGACGCGTTGGTTCTCACCGCCTGAGAGCGAAGCCGAGCTCTGTCCCAGTTTGATGTAGCCCAGACCTACGTCCTGCAGCGTCTTGAGTCGTGAGACGACAGACTTCTGTCCCTCGAAGAACTCGATGGCCTCGTTGATGGTCATGTTGAGCACATCGTCGATATTCTTACCTTTGTAGCGTACATCCAGGATATCGGACTTGAAGCGATGGCCATGACAAGCCTCACATTCCAGGACAAGGTCGGCCATGAACTGCATCTCGACAGTGATGGTGCCGGCTCCCTTGCACTCGTCGCAGCGACCACCGTCGGCATTGAACGAGAAGTATTGGCTGGTGAAGCCCATCTGCTTTGCCAATGGTTGGTCGGCAAACAGGTCACGGATGGCGTCATAGGCCTTGACGTAGGTAGCGGGATTAGAGCGCGATGACTTGCCGATGGGGTTCTGGTCGACAAATTCTATACGACTGATAGCTTCAATGTCGCCTCCGAGTCCCCTGAATTCACCCGGTGCATCGCAGACATCGCCCAGACGGCGTTTGAGGGCAGGGTAGAGGATGCCCTTCACCAGACTTGACTTGCCGCTGCCGCTGACACCCGTGACCACGGTCATTACATTGAGCGGTATCTTCACGGTGATGCCTCGCAGATTGTTCATCCGCGCATCCTGTATCTCGATGTAGCGGTTCCATGGACGACGCGACGATGGAGTAGGTATGGTTTCGGCACCCGAGAGGTAGTCGAGTGTGTGCGACGTACCGTCAGGTTTCTCCGAAGGCATGGGTGGACCGGCATAGACTATCTCTCCGCCATGGCGTCCTGCATCGGGACCAACGTCGATGAGGTAGTCGGCAGCACGCATAATCTCTTCGTCGTGCTCCACGACAACCACCGTATTGCCCAGTGCTTGCAGTTCCTTGAGCACCTTGATCAGGCGGTTAGTGTCGCGGGCATGCAGTCCGATGCTTGGCTCATCAAGGATGTAGAGCGACCCTACGAGTGACGAGCCGAGTGATGTGCAGAGGTTGATACGCTGACTCTCACCGCCTGAAAGCGTGTTAGATTGTCTGTTGAGTGTCAGGTAGCTAAGTCCCACATCCAGAAGGAATTGCAGACGCGAGTTGATTTCCGTTAGCAATCGTCGTGCCACCTCGGCATCATGCTCGTCGAGTTGCAGCTGTTCGAACCATTCCTTCAGTCGGACGATAGGCATCTGCACCAGGTCCGTGATGCTGCGGCCTCCTATCTTGACATAGTCAGCCTCGGGCTTCAGGCGGGTACCATGACATACCGGACAGATGGTCTTGCCACGATAGCGGCTCATCATGACGCGATACTGTATCTTGTACTGGTTCTCCTTGACCATCTGGAAGAAGTTGTCTATGCAGGGCCTGTCATGCAGGTCCTTACTCATGTCGCTGGGTAGTCCGTGCCACAGCTGGTCCTTCTGCTTCTGCGTCAGATTATAATAGGGTTCGAAGATGGGGAAATCGTCAATGGCAGCATGTTGAATGAACCATTTCTGCCATTCGCTCATCTTATCGCCATGCCAACATACGACGCAGCCGTCGTACACCGACAATGACGGATTGGGGATGACTAAGTGTTCGTCGATGCCAATGATACGGCCGAAGCCCTGACACTCAGGACAGGCACCGACGGGAGAATTGAAGGAGAACAGCTGGTCGGTAGGCTCTTCGAACGTCATGCCGTCAGCTTCAAAACGTGTGGAGAAGTCGTAGGTGATGTTGGAAGGTGACAACATCAGGCGCATCTCGCCGTGGCCCTCGTAGAATGCCGTCTCAGCCGAGTCTACCAGTCGGGCTATACCATCAGCAGAACTGTCGGCCGAGAGACGGTCGATGACTAAATAGATTGGAGAGTTGAGTGTTGAGGGCTGAGCATTGAGATTTTCAAGGTAGTCGTCTATGCGGATGAAGTCGCCATCGACAAAGATGCGGCTGTAGCCTTCCAGGATATAAGCCTTGAGCTGCTGTTCCGCGGTACGTCCCTCGGTTATCACCAGGGGTGAGAGCACCACGAACTTGGTACCGGAGGCGAACTCCTGCACCTTGCGGACGACATCTTCAGTAGAGTGTTTCTTGACTTCCTGCCCACTGATGGGAGAGAAAGTATGGCCTACCCGTGCAAAGAGCAGGCGCAGGTACTCATAAATCTCTGTCGTCGTGCCCACCGTACTGCGCGGATTGCGGGCAATGACCTTCTGTTCGATGGCTATAGCCGGCGGAATGCCTCGTATGAAGTCGCATTCAGGCTTGTTCATACGTCCCAGGAACTGACGTGCATAGCTGGAGAGGCTCTCCACATAGCGACGCTGTCCCTCGGCATAGAGCGTGTCGAATGCCAGCGACGACTTGCCGCTGCCGCTGACACCGGCAATGACGATGAATTTCTCATGAGGGATGCGCACGTCAACATTCTTCAGATTGTTGACGCGTGCTCCCTTTATCTCAATATAACTGTCCCCTCCATTCATATTACAGTCTCTTCAATACCAGCAGCAGGTGATCCCATACCATCTGGACAGTAGGGATGAGCAGTCGCTCGTCGGGGGTATGTACATCACGGAGGGTAGGACCGAAGCTGATCATGTCGAGGTTGGGATAGCGCTCAGAGAACAGACCGCACTCCAGACCGGCATGGATGCCGCGTACGACAGGCTCTTTATGGAACAGCTCCTTGTAGGCTTCGACGGTGATGTCTCTCAGTCGGCTCTCGGCACGCATCTTCCAGGCGGGATAGCCGTCGCTGGAATAAGCCTTGGCACCGGCTAACTCGAAGAGTGACACGATAGTAGCGCACATGTTGTCAAGGTTGGACATCACGTTGCTGCGCTGTGATGACAGGATGTTGATTTCGCTGTCCGTACTATGGATGGCAGCGATGTTAGACGAAGTCTCCACCATGCCGTTCAGCTCGGGATCTTGGCAGATGGCATAGATACCGTTGTCTACGGCCTGGATGGCACGGATAAAGTTGTCGGCTACACCTTTCTCAATGACAGGCTCGGCATCGGCACTCTCCATGCTCCATACCATCTGGGTGTCGGTGACATGGAACTCATCCTCCACCTGTGCAGCAAAGATGTTCCAGTCGGCCTTCACATTCTCCTTCACCGCATTGGGAACGGCGATGACGAACTGACCGTCACGAGGTATGGCATTATGGAGCTTGCCGGAATGGAACTGAGCCAGACGCAGGCCGTCGTAGCGCTTCATCTCCTGATAGAGGAAACGGCCCAGTATCTTGATGGCATTGGCGCGCTTCTTGTTGATGTCGTCGCCAGAGTGACCACCCGTCAGACCCTTGAGCTGAGCACGCAGGAAGAAATAACCGGCAGGGGCAGCCTCGCGCTTGAAGGTGAACTTGGCCGTCGTATTGCGTCCGCCGGCACACGATACGAACATCTCGCCCTCGTCCTCAGAGTCCAAGTTGATGAGATAGTCGCCCGTCATGAAGTCGTCCTTCATGCCCTCGGCACCCGACAGACCTGTTTCCTCATCGCGGGTAAATACACATTCCAGCGGACCATGTTCTATGTCATCAGCTTCGAGGATGGCCAGTTCAATAGCGCAGCCTATGCCGTCGTCGGCACCCAGCGTGGTGCCCTTGGCCTTCAGCCATTCACCGTCGACGTAGGTCTGGATGGGATCTTTGTCAAAATCGAACTCAATGTCGACCAGCTTGTCGCACACCATGTCCATGTGACTCTGCAGGATGACGGTCTTGTGGTTCTCATAGCCGGGTGTGGCAGGCTTGCGGATGATGACATTGCCTGTTTCGTCAACGCGAGTATCCAAATGGTGGCTCTCACCCCATGTTTTCAGGTACTCAATCATCTTCTCTTCACGCTTCGAAGGACGCGGAATACTGTTAATCTTTGCAAACTGGTCAAAGACTGTAGCAGGTTTTAACTCACTTTTATTCATTTTTAATGATTTAATTTTTAATCTTTAATATTTAATTTATATCTTTGCACCCGCAAAAGTAATAAAAATGATTGGAAAAATCGTCATTGGTACGTTAATAATTGCTATCGCGGTCGCTTTTTTATGTATAAAAGTGATTTTTAAGCGAAATGGAAGCTTTGCTTCGATGCATATTCACGACTCGAAACCCATGCGTGAACGTGGCATTCATTGTGTGCTGGATCAGGACCGTGAGATGAGACGGAAGAGCAGGCTGGCAGTGAAGGAAAAAGTAAAAAGGTAAAAAAAGTAAAGTAGTAACAAAATATAAAATCAAACATTATAGCGCAATGAAAAAGAATTTTACGTTAATGATTGGCATCGTAGCCCTGATAGCTATGGTCGTTTCGTGTAACAAACAGGCTCCTAAGATGGACGAGAAGAAAGCCAATGTGGACTTCCCCGAAGCAGGTATGAAGATCGTCTATGTAGACTTGGACTCGCTGATGAAGGAGTACAACTTCGCCAAGGACAATGCCGTACTTCTCGACAAGGCCGAGCAGGAGGTGATAGCTGCCGGCAACGAGGCACAGAAGTTGAAGGAGAACATAGAGTACAAACTCCAGAAGAATGTCTATGCCAGTCAGGATCAGTTCGACCAGGACCAGCGGGTGCTGGAGCGCAAGGCCCAGGCTTACATGAAGAAGCAGGAGGACTACCAGAACATGCGCAATCAGTTCCTCAGCGACCTGCAGGACTCGCTTGACTCGTTTATCGAGATATACAACAAGGACAAGCAGTACGACATGATTCTCAACAGTGCCACGTTGCTGCATCGCAATCCCAAGTACGACGTCACCCACGACGTGGCCAACGGCATGAACAACCGCTACAAGAAGCAGGAGGCCGCTAAGGCCGAGAAATAAAGAGTGTTAAGTGATTTTGTCACTTAATATAATATAATATAATGAACGCGCGAGATGACACTGGTTATCGTTCTGATGCTATGCTTTAGCTATCTGCTGATAGCTACAGGCCACCTGACGGGAGTCAACAAGTCGGCTATTGCCGTCTTCCTGGCTACCATCGGGTGGGTGCTGTATGTATGCTGGGGTAGCGGATTCGTGGAGAGTCAGCATAGCCTTGCCTACGCCGAGTACCTGAAGGACAACCCCGGCATGAACGAATCGGTGAAATACTTCATCTACGAGAACGTGTTCCTGAAGTACGTAGGACAGGCAGCAGCCATCGTGATGTTCCTGCTGTCCACCATGTCCATCATCGAGATACTGAACAGCAATGGCTGTTTCGACTTCATCGAGGCATGGATACGTACTCGCAATCCCAACCGCCTGCTGTGGAGCATTACCCTGGCCAGCTTTATCCTTTCGGCCAACATCGACACCATGACGGTATCGATAGTCATGCTGACGCTGATGCACAAGATTGTGAAGAACCGCAGGCAACGCATGCTGATAGGTTCGGCCATCGTGCTGTCAGCCACCTGTGGCGGCTGCTTCACCGTCATCGGTGACCCCACGGGCCTGATATTGTGGGGCAACGAGAGTGTCGAGGCCACAAGTCTCTCGGCCTCTCTGGCTCTGCCTGCCATCGTGGCATGGGTGGTGCCTACGATACTGATCAACCGCGAACTGCCCAGTCGTCTGGACATAGAGTGGGGGATGGCTCCCTATCGTGGTGACGACACCCGCCTCAACACGTGGCAGCGACTGATGATGCTTGTCGTGGGCATCGGCGGACTCTGGTTCATCCCCACCTTCAAGAATATCACCAAGTTGCCTCCCTTCCTCGGTGCTTTGTGTGTACTGAGTGTGCTGTGGATAGTCAACGAAGCGTTCAACCGCAAGCTGATGGATTCAGACCAGATGGAGCAGCGGCGTGTGCCCCGTGTCACGCAGTACAGCTCCATTCAGCAGATGCTCTTCGTCATGGGTATCATGCTGGGCATGGGTGCCGTCGAAGAGACGGGCGTCCTCCATCATGTGGCCGACTGGGTAGATACGACCATCGGCAACGTGTGGATTATAGGCCTGATCACCGGTGTGCTGAGCAGCGTGGTCGATTCGTTTACGATAGCCGTATCGAGTCTGTCGCTCTACGACGTAGGGGCTGGCGACACCGTCGCACTCAACGGCATCTACTGGAAGGTCATAGCCTATGCCACGGCCGTCGGCGGCTGTCTGCTGTCGGTTGGCAGCATCAGCGGCATCATATTGATGCGCATGGAGCACATACGGCTGGGCTGGTATTTTAAGACGATGACTCCCAAGATACTGTTGGGCTTCCTGTTGGGATTGGCTGTACTGTGGCTTGAATACAGTTTCATCTAAAAATATTTTTTGCTTATGACAAGGATTAAGACGATAGGCGTTCTGACATCAGGAGGCGATGCCCCTGGCATGAATGCAGCCATACGTGCCGTCACACGTGCCGGCATATACAACGGTTTCAACATCAAGGGTATCTATCGTGGATACGACGGACTCATCAAGGGCGAGGTGAAGGAGTTCACGACCGAGAACGTATCGGGCATCATCACCCGTGGCGGTACCATACTCAAGACAGCCCGCTCAAAGGACTTCATGACACCCGAGGGCATGCAGAAGGCCTACGAGACCTGCCAGCGCGAGGAGATAGACGCACTGGTGGTCATCGGCGGCAACGGCTCGCTGACAGGTGCCCGCAATTTCGGCATGGAGTTCGACTTTCCCGTCATCGGTCTGCCCGGCACTATCGACAACGACCTCTACGGCACAGACTCCACCATCGGCTATGACACCACGATGAACACCATCATGGAGTGTGTAGACCGCATACGCGACACGGCCAACTCGCACGAACGCATCTTCTTTGTCGAGGTGATGGGACGCGACGCTGGCTTCCTGGCTCAGAATTCGGCTATCGCCTGTGGTGCCGAGGCTGCTATCATCCCTGAGGATATGACCGATGCCGACCAGCTGGCACAGTTCATGAACCGCGGCATACGCAAGTCAAAGAAATCGTGCATCGTCATTGTGTCAGAGAGTCCCAAGTGCGGTGCCCTGTACTATGCCGACCGCGTGAAGAAAGAGTTCCCCGAGTTCGATGTGCGTGTATCCATCCTGGGTCACCTGCAGCGTGGCGGTTCGCCCTCAGCCCACGACCGCATCCTGGCCAGCCGCACGGGTGTGGGTGCCATCGAGGCCATCCGCCAGGGACAGCGCAACGTCATGGTGGGTGTGCGCAACAATGAGG
>JAFUSV010000075.1 GCA_017467565.1 Prevotella sp. | reverse complement strand
TTATATCATGCATGAGTAGCTGTCTACCACACCCAGCAGTCGCTTGTCGTCATCGACCACCAGCACGGAGTGAATCTTGTATTGCTGCATGATGCGCTGTATCTCGGTAATTTTCGTGTCGGGCGACACTGTCTTGGGTTCCCGTGTCATGATGTCGCTGACGGTGCGGTCGAAAAACTCAGCTTGCCAGCGCTCCATGGCACGACGTATATCGCCGTCGGTGATGATGCCTACGATACGACCTTCTGCCTCGGCTACGCCCAGTCCCAGTTTACCTTTGCTCACTAGTATGATGGCTTCGCCCAGATGCATCTCAGGGGCAAATACAGGCAGGTCGTCGCGGCGCATCACGTCGTGAGCCGTCGTCAGCAGTCGCTTGCCCAGCTCTCCGCCAGGGTGCAGGTGTGCGAAGTCCTGCGGCCGGAACTGTCGTTTCTGCATCAGGGCGATGGCCAGCGCGTCGCCCATCACCAGAGTGGCTGTGGTCGAACTGGTGGGAGCCAGGTTCAGCGGGCAGGCCTCTTTCTTAACCCCTACATTCAGGTGGCAGTCGCTGTATTTGGCCAGCAGTGACATGGGGTTGCCCGTCATGCCGATGATGGGTATGCCCATGTGCAATACCATGGGGATGAAACGCAGCAGCTCGTCGGTCTGTCCTGAGTTCGAGATGGCCAGCACTACGTCGTCGTGAGTCATCACGCCCAGATCACCATGGTAGACATCGAGCGGGTTGATGAAGAACGACGGTGTGCCTGTCGAGGCCAGTGTTGCAGCTATCTTCGCACCTACATGACCGCTCTTGCCCACACCTGTGACGATGACCTTGCCCTTGCAGCTGATCATCAGGTCGACGGCTTTCTCAAATTCGTCGTCTATCTTCTCGGCCAAGTCCCTGACGGCCTCGGCTTCATCGTAAATGGCCTGTTTACCTATTTCTTTTATATTCATTGTTCTATATTTCTGATGGTCTCTTCCAGTTTATCCAGTTCCAGCATGTTGGCAGCGTCGCTCAGACCTTCGTCGGGGTGGGGGTGTACCTCGAAAAAATAGCCAGTGGCTCCGAAGGCCTTGGCAGCCATAGCCATGGCCGGTACGAAGCGGCGGTCGCCGCCTGTCTTGCCACCCTGGGCGTCGGGCCGCTGCACACTGTGCGTGCAGTCCATGATGACAGTGGGCACGATGTCGAGCATGTCGGCAATGTTGCGGAAGTCCACAACCAGATTGCCGTAGCCCATCATGTTGCCGCGCTCCGTCAGCCACACCTCCTTGGCACCTGCGTCACGTGCCTTCTCTACAGGATACTTCATGTCGCGTCCGCAGAGAAACTGCGCCTTCTTGATGTTTACCGTGCGCCCTGTGCGGGCTGCTACCACCAGCAGGTCGGTCTGCCGACAGAGGAAGGCAGGTATCTGTATGACGTCAACCACCTCGCCTGCGGGTTGTGCCTGCCAGGCTTCGTGTATGTCGGTCAGCAGTCGGAGGCCATATTTCGTTTTCACGTCGGCCAGCATCTGCAGTCCCTTGTCTATGCCTGGGCCACGGAAGGAGTGTATCGACGTGCGGTTGGCCTTGTCGAACGATGCCTTGAAGATAATGTCTGTACCCAGTCGGTGGTTGATGTCCACCAGTTTGCGTGCCACCGTGTCCAGCAGTTCTGCCGACTCGATGACGCAAGGTCCAGCTATGAATTGAGGATGTACTGTCATATCGCTATCGTTTTTCTGAGTGCAAAGGTACTACAATTTATTGAGAATAGGCAGCAGTAATTACATAATTCTTTTGATTTAAGTCAACAAAAGGGGGTGTTTGCGGACACAATTTGTAAATATTCATCACTCATTCACGAATCTTTTCTACCTTTGCACCCGATTTCAGAACCGTCGTTGCTCGTCAGGGCACGCGGCTAAACGTTTAACAAAAAAGAAAGGAAAAGAAAAATGAAAAAGATTTTAATGACAATGGCAGCTGCTTTCGTAGCAGTAACAATGAGTGCACAGGTTTACGTCGGTGGTAGCATTGGTGTAGGAAGCGTTAAGCTCGGCAATGCTGATGCAGAGACTCTGTTCAAGATTGTTCCCGAGGTTGGTTACAACATCAACGACGCTTGGGCAGTGGGTGTTGCTCTCGGTTATCAGAAGGGTGAGAGCGATCTGATGACTGACATGCTGTTTGACAACGGCACTCAGGAACTCTTCCAGATCTGCCCCTACGTTCGTTACACTTTCATCAACAGCAAGCTGATTAACGTTTTCGTTGACGGTGGTGTTGATTTCGGTAGCTACAAGGATATGGGTACAGCTCTGAACTTCGGTTTCAAGCCCGGTGTTGCTGTGAACCTGTCTGACAATCTCAGCTTCGTTACTCACGTTGGTTTCATTGGTTACAAGTCTTTCAACCCCAAGGCTGATGGCATTGACACCAGCAACAAGGTTGGCGTAGACCTCAATGGCAGCAACCTGATGTTCGGTCTGTACTACAACTTCTAAGTTGAGTCTACCATACAGATAAGCCTCCCTTGTCGGGAGGCTTTTTTTATGTCTGACTCAGAACGGGTAGCCGATGGCGAGGTGGAAGGTGTGCATGTCTTTGAAGCGCCGGATATTGAAGTAGCCCGACTTGCCTGTGTCGTAAGGCAGGTGGAGGCCAAAGCCCCAGTCGGCACGGATGACGAGGAACTCGAGGTCGTAGCGCAGACCGATGCCTGTGCCGGTGGCCATCTCGCGAAAGAACCTTTTCAGCTTGAAGTTGGTGTTGCTGAAGAGTTTGTTGAAGGCTTCTACCACATATTTTATTTCCTCACTATCGCTATCATCTGTCTCTATTTCCAATGCGCGCGACAGCCAGATGTTACCGGCATCGAGGAAGACGGCTCCGTAGAGGTTGCCGAAGAGATGGCGGCGGTATTCGAGGTTGAGGATGAGTCGGATGTCACCATTCTGCATCATATAACCGAACTTCTTGTCATTCATGTCGCCCACGAAGGAGCCTGGGCCGAGGGTACGTATGGGAAAGGCTCTGATGCTGTTGGCGCCGCCGGCATAGAACATCTCGCTGAAGGGGGCATCGTCAGAGTTGCCATAGTTCCACATGACGCCGTAGTTGATGTGACCCACTAACTGCGAGTGGTTGTCGAGTGTCCAGGTCTTCGTCAGGTCGGTCTGTATCTTGAAGAACTGGGAGTAGGGGTTCTTGAACAGCGTCTTGTTCTTCTGGTTCCATGAGTTGCCTTGCACGACAACATCGTAGAGTGCCGTCAGGTTGCCTGACTCCTCGATGGTGGTCTCCCAACGGATAGGGTTGCGCAGACCTTTGGGCGAGCTGTAGATGAAGGTGTAGCGCATCTTGGGAATGAATACATCACTCATGGAGGCGAGGACGTAGGGGTTCTCGAGCATGATGATGGCGAAGGTGTCGGCCATCTCGGTCATGTGCTGGTATTTCAGCGTGATGGGCGAGAACTCGTGGCGCATCGTCTCGCGTGGCTGCCACTTGTAGCCCCATTCGCCCGAAACGACGTGCATCTTGTAATAGCTGGGACGGCGCTCTATGTCGCTCGACACCTTGGCATAGGTCGATGGGGTAGAGAAGAACTGGCGCGGACGTCGTGGCCGCCTGATACGGACGGTATCGTTGGGATCGCGGGTCGGTATGCGCCGTTTGCGGAACAGTGTCCAGGGCAGCACGATGCGTGGAAATTCTATCGAGGCATCGGCACCGTACTGGTAGCTGTTCATGCGTTCGCCCTTGCCGGTGGTCTGCCACTGGTAGGCACCATGCAGGTTGATGTCGAGCTTCTCTGCTCCGCGGAAGGCGTTGCGCTTGGTGAAACCTATCTTCAACTCGGGACCGGCACGTCCGATGGTGCGGTTGATGACGTTAGCTTCCAAGTAGACATCGTAGGGCTTGTCGAGGGTGCAGTTGAGGCTGAGGTCGAGGGTGTCGCGTCCCCGAGGCTGGAACTGCAGGTCAATAGAGCTGAACACGCCCGTGGCATTGAGCTTCTGTACCGACTCCATATAGTTGTCATAGCTGTACAGCTGGCGCGGACGCAACTTCATGTTGCCCAGCACGACACCCGTACGGATGGGCGGCCGTTTGCCGCCGAAGCTGAGTTTCATGACGCGTCGTTCGATGGTGGAGTCTATCTTCTCAGCAAACGAGCGTCGCAGCACGACATTAGTTTTTCCGATGTACATTTGCCGCAGGGCCTCGTCGGGTAGCGAGTCGGCCAGTTGCAGGCGCAGTTGGGCACGGTTGGCTACGTCGAGCGTATCGGCCAGATAGGAGGCAAAGTTGGGCTGGTAGTAGAAGTAGCCGTTGTTGCGCATGAGCAGCGAGATGCGGTTGCGCTCGGCATCGAGCAATGGGACGCTGAGTGGCGACCCTTTCCTGATGTTGGCATCGTCGAGGGTAGAGTCGATGAGTGCCTTCATCGTAGGTGGAAAGTGAGTGTACTCCATGCTGTCGACGAGGAATAGCGAGTCGAGTGTCACCTTGTACTTGATCTTTGCCTTCTTAGGGTTCTTCTGCGTCACCTCTTCGAAGCTGACGTCACCATGCATGTAGCCATATTTGCGCAGCACCGACTTAGCCACCGAAGCGCGTAGGGCGGGGTTCACCTGACTCATCAGCACGGGAGCCTTGCCGAAGGTGCGGTTAAGCCACTGACCGAACTTACCCTTGGCGTTGTGGGTGGCGTTCCATATCCACAGACCGTAGGGGAATGGCGTGCGGTAGTAGCTGCTGCCGAAGAGTGCACCGTTGGGCTGGGTAGCCAGTGCAGCCTCAACCTCCTCCTGTGTCTCAGTGAAGTGCTGGCTTTCAGCATGTTCGCCGTATTCTATCTTTTTGAGTCCTATGAACAGCTGGTCATCGTCAGGTACATGAGAGGTAGTGGCGCAGGAGAGGAGTAGAAGTCCACCCCCGACCCATCCCAAAAGGGAGGGGAGCCTGGAGAGTGCTGTGTGTATGATGGAGAATATATTCATTGTCGTGCGTGCTTGATACTGTCATTTGGAACAATCTTGATACTATCCTGCCCACCTTCTCTTCGGGAGGGGTTGCGGGTAGGTCCTTTGGGGGTACGCCTGAATATATCCCAGAACCTCTCCAGCTTTCTCTTCCAGATGAAGCCGCCGCCGTATTCTTCCGTGTAGCCGTCGAGCCAGTCGTAGGCATTCTGATTGTAGAACAGCTTGACGTACTGGTTGGCTGTGGGTGACAGACGGTACTCCATCGTCACGTTGTTGAAGATGGTCTGGTCCTCAGGCACGTTGGCACCGGTGGACACCTTACCGCCCAGCTGCACTTTCAGACGGTTGTTCCAGAAGCGCTTGGAAAACTTGAATGAGTAGTCGGTGCGCAGTTGTCCGCTGGCATCGGTGGTGTTGTTCAGTCCGATGTCCAAGTCGATAGTTTTCAGAGCGTTGCCCGTAATTTGGTTAATCTCTCTCTCAAGGAAGTTGTTAAGAGCTGTGTTGAGTGAGAATCCGCTGGTGTTGCCGTCGTTGAGGTACATGCCCGTTGTCAGCATGGTGACGGCCAGCTTGCCTCGTTCCTCCTTCGACATGGTGTTGAGCTCGCTGTTGACGCTCAGGTCCTGTGGTGCCGAGATGATGAATTCCAGTCCCATGTTCTGCAGCGTCTTGGTGATGACGACGCCGCAGTCGAACGACACCTGTCGCGTCTCCTGTCCCTCGCTGCCCACCTCAGCTCTGGTACGCTCCGTGGCTGTGATGTTGAGCGTCGGGTTGCCTGGGTCGCTGGTGAACTCTACGTAGCTGCCGTCCTGTATGGTGAAGGTCTTCAGCGGGATGACGGGCAGCGAGTATTTCATCTGTCCGCTGCCCAGTGTGTAGCGGCCGTTCAGCGCTAGTCCGTCACTGTTGTAGCGCATACGCAGGTCGCCGCCGCCGTATAGGTCAACGTAGTTGGTCTGGTCGACGTTCAGGTCGCAGCGTATGTGGGCACCCTGGTCTATGCTGATGTTCATGTCTACATCCAGTCCGTCGGGCACTGGTCGCTCTACGACGGTCTGCGTGGTGTCATTGAAATCGGTGAACTTCACCAGCTCGTCCATCTGGTTGTCCGTAGACAGTGGTGAATCGAGCAGGATATAGTTCAGGTTGGTAGTGCCCAGAATGTCCAGTTTGCTGCGCATCTTCAGGTGATCCATGGGGCCGTTCATCGTGGCGTAGAAGTTGACGAACATCTTGCCGTAGGCCACTGAGTTCGTGGTCTGCTTCGAGTTGATGAGCTGGAAGTTCTGTGCTCGCATGCGCAGGTTCATTTTCATATTGCTGATGTCGTGGAAGTCTATCTCGCCCATGATGTTCAGCGGGTTGTCGTTGAAGGCGTACATCGTGAAGTTCTCAAGCAGCAGCTTGGCATCGATGATACGTACGGGGTCGTTATCAAAGCGCAGGTTGACGCCGTAAGGCAGGCTGAAGATATGCGCTGAGTCAAGGTAGACCTCACCGTCGACGTCGAGATTGTTCATGGCTCCCTTGATGGCCATCTGTCCCTCGGCATAGCCGTCGAAGCCGAACAGCTGGTCGGGTATGAATCCGTTGGCCAGTTCCATCGGCAGGCGGGTCAGCGTCAGGTTGGCATTGAGCATTCCCTCTCCCTCAGCCTTGTATTCACCGTTGAGGGTACCTATCTCAGTATCGTTCTTATAGAGTACAGCCTGCACGGCGTGGGTGTCGTCCTCGCGCTGCAGGTAGACGAACTCCGAGCTGATGTTGCCCATCTCCACGCCCTCGTAGCCCATGTTACGTATGTTCATGTCGCTGGCCACGGATATCTGACTCTGCTGGTTCATCATCAGGTGGAAGTCGCCGTTGAGCAGTCCCGAGATGTTGGGCAGGAAGGGGATGGAACTGGTGAGTTGCTGCAGGTCAAAGCGGTTCAAGCTGATGGTGAGGTCTTGCAGCAGCGTGGAGTCCTGACTCTCCGAGTAGACCTTCACGCCCGTGCCGTCGTCGGCTATGAGGTCTACCTTGGCAAAGAGCTTGTTGGTGTTGCTGATGAAGAGGAAGTTGTCCTTGTTGAGGCTGAACTCCTTGTAGCCCAGCGTCGGGCGGTCGGGCACCAGTCGGAAGTGGATGCCGTCGTCTTCGGCCGTAGCATAGGCACCGATGCGTACGCCCAGTTCGTCGTTACGGTCGTAGAAGCGCAGTCCGATGCTGGCTCCTCGATCATAGACGTGACCGTCGACGAGGGCTGTAAAGACGAGCGAAGGATTGCGCCGGTTGTTGGCAATGCGTCCTTGGTATGTCAGTCCCGTCGGGGTGTCCTTCAGGTTGATGTGTATGGTGTCGATGCGTGTCGAGTCGATGGTGAGGGCATGGATGTGCCCTTGACCGTTGATGCCGTCGGTGGCCGATGTCGTCAGGTCGAGTTTCATGTCTTTGAAACGGATGTCGGCAGAGGCCTCCAGAATGTCGGCCAGCGGGTTGTCGCGTCCGCTGCTCATCGAGATGCGTGTGTTGGGCAGCATGGTTTTCAGCTGGGGCTGGTCGATGGCTTTCTGAGCCATTTGCGATGACAGCGAGTCGCCCAGCAGCGACAGTTTGTCGGCCAGTTGGCCGATGGGCAGGTCAGAGTCGAGCTTCAGCACCAGACTGCCGCTCTGCAGGCGGACGATGGTGGTGTCGTTGTTGGTCTTGAGCAGCAGTCCTATGTCCTCAGGCCTGTGCATGGCCAGCGAGTCGTTGATGTAGATGTCGCCTATCATTCCGCTGATGTCGTGGCGGTCGGCCATGTCGCTCTCCATGTCAATATGTCCGCAGAACCCCACGGTCAGCGGTTCCTCCGTGACGCCGAGGGCTTGCAGGTCGATGCGGCTCAGGTCGGCGCCGATGGTGCCGTCGAAGTCGTCGCTGTCCATGAGGGCGTCAATGTCAATGCTGCCTCTGAACAGCCGGTTGTCGCCGCTGACGTGAGCCAGGGCGTGGCCGTCGTTCAGTCGGGCCTGAGCCTGTATGCTGTCTAACTGCATGCCGTCGTAGCAGAGTTGGCTGATGTCAGCGTCGGCCTCTATCCAACTGCTGTGCTCGAAGAAGTCGGTGCCCTGTCCACGCAGTGTGATGCTCGATGTCAGTTGGGTGATGGGCAGGTCAGTCATGTACTGCTGCACGTTGAAGTTGTGGATGTCTATGTCGGCATCGTAAGCCATCGACTTGGTGTTGATGTCGCCGTTCAGTCGCAGGCTGGCACCCCCCTGGCGAGCCAGAATGTTGGCCTTATACCGTTGCCCGTCTATGTCTACGTTGCCCTGCATGCTCAGCCCGGCAGGAATACGGACTGACGGCGGCAGCAGGTCGAAAGGCTTCAGCAGGAAGTCCAGCAGGTGGGCGTTCAACTTCCAATCCAGCTGTGCCAGCAGTCGGTCAGTGTCGTAGAGGTTGTATAGTGTGCCGCTGGCCTCCAGTTCGAATGCCTGGGGCAGGGCGACGGTGAGGCTGGGTATCGTAGCTTCCTGCATATTGCCTTGCAGGCTGCCCTTCACCTTCAGTTGGGTGAGTGGCCACAGCTTCTGCAGCATCGGGGGCGTGTCCTTCATGAAGACCATCAGGTCCGACTTGGCTATCTCAGCATCGATGTCCACCTTCAGCTGTCCCGTATTCGGTACGCTGTCTTCCAGTGCGGCATAGTCAAAGTCGGCCATCAGTTGAACCGTCGATCCCGGCGTCTCTATCTTCAGGTCACGTAGGCGGATGCCGTCGGCATCGAGCACCAGGGGACCGGCAATCTCCACGTCCTCCAGCGTGTCGTAGTCCATCAGTCGCAGGTCGCTGTGAGTCTCCTTGAAGTCTATCTTCGTGATGTCGCCTGCCGACAGGAAGTCGTCGGCTATCAGCTTCATCTCAGAGAGTGTAAACAGGCTGTCGTAGCTCAGTGCGCCGTCAGCCCAGTCAATATGGTCAATGCTGTAGGCCGACAGTCCGAGGTCTATCAGTCCGCTGGTGGCATCTGTACGGCCCATGTAGGCCTTGATGGTCGTCGATGGTTGAAGGAAGTTGGCGGCCGAGTCTATGAGGATGGTGAAGTGCGAGCGTTCCACATGCAGCTTGTCGAACTTGATTTTCATCAGCGTCACGTCTGTCGTGTCTACAGCCGCCGTGTCGCTCATCTGTACCGTCAGGTTGCCGTCTTTCAGTCGCACGTCGTTCAGGGCGAACACCTCTTTGTTAAGATCAAAGCCCTCTGGCGAGGCACGGAAGGCCAGCTCATTGACGTTGCCCTTGATGCACATGTCGCCGATGAACTCGCGTGTGTTGAGTTTGGCCTGATGCAGTTCCACCTGGTTCAGCTCTACCTTGCCGCTCAGCAGCGGGCACAGCTTCACGTCGGCTACCAGCCGTCGGATGTCGGCTATGGTGTCGCCTTCCTGTATGATGAGCACCCCGTCAGCTCCGATGTCCAGCGGGAACCCTATGTCCACATGTTCTATGGAAATCTGCATGCCCGTTTGTTCGGAGGCATAGGACGTCAACTGCTTGACAGCCCAGTTCTGGATGGGGGGGATGTAAAGCAGGATGACCAACAGTACAAACAGCAGAATGGGGCTCAGCAGGACTATCCCCAACCACTTGAAGAGCTTTCTTTTCTTCATGTCGAAGCTTTGACGATGCAAAGTAAATAAAAAAAATTGAGACAGACGAAGTTTTTGCTACTTTTTTTGTTGACAATCGTGTATATGCTACAACTGTGCAATCGGTTGTATTGTATGGATATGACGTTTTTGATGCAAAAGTTTTGTCAATTTGAAAATTTTTTCCTATTTTTGCATTTCAATAGTAATGTGAATAACCAAAAAGAACTAACAATTAACAAACAACGAATATGAGAAAAATCTACACCTATCTGACCGCAGCACTTGCTGCCTTCACCCTTCAGACACAAGCCCAGACCATTCTCGAGGAAGGCTTCGAGACTGGCAACACGGGCAGTACCCCAAGACCAGTAGCCAGTGGACAAGGTTGGACCACCGTGGATTCATACACGGGTACCAACCAGAACTACGTGTGGCATAACTACTATTCAGACCCCGAGTCTGACAGCGGCAGCACCATCAGCGGTGCCGGTTGCGCTGCCTGCGACGGGCCTATCACTGCCAGCGGTGTCGTCGATGGTTCAGGCCCTCGCGAGGAGATACTCCTGTCGCCAGAGCTCGACCTTAACGATACCTACCAGCTGCAGTTCACCTGGCGTGTCAGCCCCATGAACGCAATGGACTATTCCCGCTACGACCTGCAGGTGCGTGTCGTGGAAGGTGGCAATCTGGCAGGTGCCGAGACTGTCTTCTCCATACAGAACCAGCAGATGCTGAAGGAGAGCGGCGTTACCGTCTTCCCCATCAATACGTGGGATCCACACACCTCGACCGTCGACCTGAGCGACTGGAAGGGCTCTAAGGTGAAGCTTGCCTTTGTGTATAAGATGTACACCACCAGTTCTAATGTGGTGTGGCTCGATGACATCAGCGTCAAGAAGTTCACGCCTGCCACTGGCCCCGTGCCCAGCGTGTCGCTCGACCGCTACAACTTCGGCAACGTCTATATCGGTGAGAAGTTCTACACCGATGTCATCCGTCTGACCAATACCGGTAAGAACGGACTGAAGATTACCGACGTCACCCTGCCTCAGGGCGTCAGCATCAACATCGACTATCACAGCGTGAACCTCGACAAGAACGATCAGGTCAGTTTCCAGCTCTCTTACACCGCCTCTATGACATCGCCGGCACAGGCCGATGCCATCATCCATACCAATGGCGGCGACGTGAAGATAGCCCTGCAGGCCACGAAACAGTTTGTGCCCGACGGCTACCTGCTGGAGTCGTTCGAGGGTTACTTCCCTCCTGCCGGATGGAGAAACAACGGCTGGGGAGCCACTACTACTGCTTTCGAGGGTGACCAGAGCGCCTACTGCTCTGGCGGCTTCTCTAATTCGTACCTCCGTTCGCCCCGCCTCGACCTGAGCGACGGTGGCAAGCTCATCTTCACCTATTATAATATGTATGACGGTGATTATGCTCCTGAATATGACATCGAGGTGCAGGTCAGCTACGACGGCGGCGACAACTGGCAGACCAAGTGGACCAGTGACTACCAGGCCGGTCTCAACCAGTTGCTTACTGCCGAGGTAGACCTGGGGCTGGGTAGCGACGACAGCTATGTGCGCTTCTACTATCCCGCCATCGAGAGCGACGACGAGGGAGCTTTCGACCACTCAGACTTCACACTCGACCGTGTGCTGCTGCCTCATGTCTTCGGAGCCGAGGGCGTGCCGGGCAACTGCACCCTCATCTCGCCTGCCAACAATGCTACCGACGTCTATCCTCGCGACATCGTGCTCAGCTGGGGACCTGCTCAGTTTGCCAAGGGCTACAAGGTCTATGTGGGCAGCAACGACGAGATGAACAACCTCGTGGATGGTGCCAACGTCAACAGTGACCTGTCTATCACTATTCCCGTTGCTGACTATGAGACCACCTACAAGTGGAAGGTCGTGGCCTACAACGATAAGGGCGAGTCGACCACTGCCAGCACCTGGCGCTTCACCACGCAGAAGGATGCCTCCGTCATGGAGTTCCCCTGGGAGGAGAACTTCGATGCATGCACCAATAGTAATTCTGTTCCTGAAGGCTGGCTGAGTACAACGACAGGACAGTATGCTTTTGCAAAGTGGAGTCCCAACTCAATCTATGCCTATGGTGGCAAGGGCGTCTGCATGTCGTCTGGATGGCTGAATGCCGGTGAAAGTACGAGCCTGTTGTCGCCTGAGTTCAAACTGCCTGCAGAAGGTAAGGCCATGAGCATCTCGTTCGTGTGGGGTAATGCTCACCCCAGCGACCTCATTATTGATGAGTCGGGTTTGCTGAAGAAACAGAACGTAGAACAGGGTACTGGCAATGACGAAGTGGTATTTGAAATCTTTGCTGATGGAGCATGGAAACAGTTATCTTACCTCTCTGAGCCCTATAATGAAGATAACGAGACCAAGTACTGGCGCAACGAGAATGTTGACCTGACGGAATATGCAGGCAAGACTGTCCAGTTCCGCTGGACTACCAACTGCTTTAAGACTTATTCGGGTTATGGCACGCTCGACAATATCGTTGTTAACGGTCTTGTCTCTGACTATGCTACCTTCAACAAGGACGGATGGGATGCCGGCAAGGTGAACTATGGCAAGGCTGCTACCAGCGGCGAACAGTTCACGATGCTCAACCGTGGCAAGAACGCCCTCAAGGTGAAAGCTGTCACCTTCGGTACCGAGAACTTCACGTCTTCTATCGCTGCCGGCGACGAGATTGCCGTTGACGATGGACTCGCATTCACCGTACAGTTCGATGCCAAGGATGCCAACAAGAAGGTTGACGACGTGATGACCGTCGAGTTCGAGAGCGGAGCCAAGGCTGAGTTCCCCGTCAGTGGCGAGGGCCTTGCTGAGGACGTGCTCTACTACGGTTTCGAGAATAATACCCTCGACTACGTCTGGACCACCGACTTCACGACCATCGATGTCGACAAGCAGGTGAACTACAAGTCGAACTACTACCTGACGACCATCGACAACGACGGCGGACGCTACGCCTTCACCCAGGCCTACCACTATAATCCCAACCTGACGGCCCATTCCGGCATCGGCACACTGGCCGCCTGCGCTCCTGACAACAACTCGGCTGCCAACGACTGGCTCATCAGCAAGCGTATGTGTCCTGCCGACGGTGCTACACTCGACTTCTATGCCCGCAACCTGAGCACCACCAACTCGGTCTTCGTTGGCGATAACGACCTCCACCGTGTGACGGTCCTCGTCAGCGAGGGTGGCAATACGAACACTGCCGACTTCCAGGTGGCCATGGCCGACACCGAGATGCCTTATCTGGCTGAGAACGAGTGGAACCACTACACCGTAGACCTCTCGCCCTGGGCTGGCAAGAATATCTACGTCGCTGTGCGCCATACTACCGTCAGTGCCAACTGGCTGGCCTTCTTCGACGACTTCACCTTCAGCCATGTCGGTCCTGCTGCCGAGGGTCAGTCCATCGAGTCCGTCCTGGGCTCTATGACCGATGCCGAGGTTGAGGTCTTCACCGTCAATGGCGTCAAGGTGGCCGGCGGACGTGGTGCCGCTGTCATGGAGTCGCTCGGCAAGGGCTTCTATATCGTCAACGTGAAGAATGGTTCGGAGGTAAAGACCATTCGCGTGGCTCGTAAATAATTAAATATGTATAGACTTCGTATCATATTCACATACCTCTGTGCCGTATTCGCCCTTATGGCGACGGCGCAGAGTCGCGACAAGATGCTGACCATCAGGGTGACCAGCGTTGCTGGCGACGACCTGACTGGTCAGCCTGTCACGCTGGTGCAGACTGACTATCAGGCCGACTATGGCGCACTGACGCTCGGTGCCGACGGCACGTGCCAGCTGAAAGTCTTCGGCGGCAACCATCGGGTCACCGTCGAGCGCGACGGTTTCGTGACCGCTGCCAAGGACTTCACCGTAGCCGACGATGCCACCGAGGCTTCCGTCGAGCTCACATTGGAAGAGAAGACACGTGCTCCCTATGCCCTCAGTGCTTACAGCGAGCACGATGCCATCACGGGTAAGAACCGCATCTGCCTGTCGTGGAATGTCGAGGCACCGGCCTTCTTCGATGATTTCGAGAGCTATACGCCGTTTGCCGTGCAGTTTGGTGAGTGGACGGGCATCGACGGCGATGTGGAAGCTGCCGCTCCACTCATCGGCCTCTATCCCAACCGTGGCGTCATGCAGTATGCCCAGATTATCAACCCCCTCACCGTCGAGCCCACCTGGTGGTACGACTATCCCATCCTGCGTCCCTACAGCGGACAGCAGTATGTAGGGTTCACCCGCACCAGTTCGGGTCATGCCAACGACGACTGGCTCATCTCGCCGGTGGTGACCGTAGGTACCGACAATGTCCTTTCCTTCATGGCCAAGGCTGCCGACCAGTACCCCGAGCTCTTCATGGTATATATCACCACCAAGACCGACAACCCCGTGCAGTCGGACTTCGTACGTCTGGATCAGGGCAACTACGAGACGGCCGACCATCGTGGATGGAAGGAGTTCTCCTATGACCTCTCGGCCTACGAAGGAGAGCAGGTCAAGTTTGCCATCCGCTGCATCAGCGAGTACAACCGCTACGGTTCCTTCATGCTGATGGTTGACGATGTCTACGTAGGCGGCACTCATAAGGCTTATAGGCCCCATAAGACCAATGGGTCCCATAAGACCAATGAGTCCCATAAGACCAATGGGTTCCATAAGACTTATGGGCCTCATGAGACCCATAGGGCCCATAGTGCCGGCTCTCCCGCCAACCCCAACGAGCAGTTCCGCATCTTCCTCGATGGCTTCCAGGTAGGCACCACCGACGGCTATTCCTTCGTCATTGACGACGTGGCTGCCGGTGAGCATAACGTCGGCGTGCAGGCTGTCTACATCCAGGCTGTCAGTGCGGTGACTTATGTTCCGGTGTCAGTGGCCAATGTTCAGTATGCCCACCTGGTGTTCAATGTTTCGGCCAACAGCCGGCTGTCTGCCGACGGACAGGTGCTCTCTATTATAAATAAGGTGTCGGCCCGTACGCTCGAACTGAAGGTTGTCGACGGTAAGGCCGAGGTAGCCTCGCTGCCACCTGGAGAGTATGTGGTGAACATTGCTGAGGGTGCTTTCAAGGAGTATCAGCAGACCATCACCGTCGATGGCGATGCCACGATAGACATCGTGCTCGAGGACCGCATCCTCGATCCTTACAATATCACGGCCGATGTTGATGAGGATATGAACCTCACCATCCGCTGGAACCAGGAACTCATCAACAGCGACAGCTTCGAGTCGTACGACGACTTTGCCACTGGCTCCTTTGGCGGGTGGACCACCTACGACTTCGACCGTCAGCCTGTCTATCCCATCGCACTGGGTTCGCAGACCAATATCGTGTCGTTCCCAGGCTCGGGTACGGCCACCAATCCTACGGCCATCGCACCGATGGTCTTCAATCCCTGGAAGACCACGCCGGCCATGCTGCCTACCGATCCCGCCATCGCGGCACCTACAGGCGACAAGACCGTCATCTTCTTCTCGCCGCAGCGGGTGCAGGCCGACAAGTGGCTCGTATCGCCGCTCTACGACATCCGCGAGGGCTATGCCCTCACAGTCACGGCCAAGGGCTACAGCAGCATGTATCCCGAGTCGATGGAGTTCTGCGTCTCTGACGGCAGCGAGCATCCGGGCGACTTCATCCCTATCAGTCAGGTGTCGGCACTCTCCGCCGAGGAGTGGACGCTCTACCAGACCGACCTCTCTGACTATGCCGGACAGACCGTACGCCTCGCCGTACACTATACCTCGACCGATGCCTTCCTGGCACAGGTGGACGACTTCACCGTAGGTCCTGAGAGTGGCGAGGGCGAGATGGTGGACTACGGCAACGTCGTGCGCTTCGACATCTATCTCGACGGCACGAAGGTCGGTGAGAGCGAGAAACCCGAATATGTGATTGTCGACCTCAGCGAAGGCCGCCACGTCATCGGCATCAAGGCCATCTACCAGAGCGGTGAGTCGCAGCTCGTGGAGTACGTCTTTGGCGAAAGCGACGGCATCGATGCTTCTCACTTTACACTTCTCACTCCACACTCCACGCTCCACCCTTCACGCTATTATGACCTGCTGGGCCGTCCTACGGCTCCTAAGTCAAAGGGACTGTATATCGTAAAACGTAACGGAAAGACAGAGAAATGGATCAGATAAGACATCTCATAGCATCATTGCTGCTCCTGCTGGCTACCACCGTAGCCTCGGCGCAGTCAGTATCGGGCCTGTCCAACATGCAGCGCGTGCTGGGCTACACCCTCACTGACAGCATCACCACCAGCGGCGCCTTTTTCGGCACGGCCGACACCTATCCTGTAGGTGCTATGCTGGCCTCGGGCTCACTCGAAGACTATGCCGGCTGCAAGATTGTGGGCATCCGCTTCGCCGTCAGTCAGTCCATAGGCCGCACCCGTGCCTTCCTCTACAAGGTCGAGGGCAACGGCATCAACGAGGTATACAGCCAGAACCAGCGTACCTACGAGGGATGGAACAACGTCTTCTTCAATGGCGACGGCATCGAGATAGCAGGCGACGAGTCGCTGCTCTTCGGCTTCGACTATGTGGAGACTGAGGAGATGGCGGCTGCCGAGCAGGGTGCTCTCTGCGGCTTCGGCGAGGAGGATGTCGCTAATGCCTTCATGGCCTACGGCAACTTTGGCAGTGGCGAGGGCTTCTATAGCCTCTCCGGCATAGGCTGCCTCTGCGTGCAGCTCATCATCGACGTCAGCAACCTGCCTGCCTACAACATGGGCGTCAGCTATCTCGATACGGGCTTCAAGTACAAGCAGCCGGGCGAGACCATCGAAGCCCTGGCGATGTACGTCAACACCGGACGTGAGGATGTGACTGCCTATCAGTATGGTTACCAGCTGGACGACCGCGACCCCGTCGTGTTCGATGTCAGCGACCTGCTGGTCACGGGCAAGAGCGCCACTCAGGAGTTCAACGTGACGCTGCCCTCCGACATCAGCATCGGCATGCACCGTCTGGCCACCTTCGTCAATACCGTGCAGGGTGAGGCCGTCACTGGCAAGAACACCCGCATGGAGCAGACCTTCGCCGTCTATCGCGACAAGGTAGAGCGCAGCAAGGTCTATCTCGAGATCTACGGCGACCAGGCTTCGCCCTATCAGCCTTTCTTCGACGAGGCCCTCAGCATCGCCAAGAAAAGTGCACCCTACGTCAGCGTGGCCAAGGTGTTCAACACTAAGAGCGTTCTGGGCATTGACGAGGCCGCCTACCTCTGCGACCTCTATGCCTACACCTATCCCACGTTCACCATCAACCGTGCCTACTTCCCCGGCGAGGCAGCCATAGCCTACGACATGAACGACTATCTGCCCGTGCTGCCTGCCGACATGACGGCCAGCTTCATCAGCGACATGGCCTATCAGGACTATGCCAATCCTGCCTTCGCTACGCTTGACCTCACGGCTACCTACGATGCGGCCAGCCGTCAGCTGCGGGTCAGCGCCAACGGCCGACTGCTGCCCGAGGCTGAGGCCATCTATGGTGACCTCGCCCTGACGCTGCTTGTCACCGAGGATAGCGTGAAGTCGCGCCAGAGTGTCTACAACCAGGCAACGGGCCGCTCGTCCTACAATGCCAACTATCTGCATAACGACGTGCTCCGCCGCTTCCTCACTCATCCTATGGGCGAGCAGCTGTCGGCTACTGACAACCAGTATGCGGCTGAGTTCACCACTGAGCTGCCTGCTGACTGGAAGCCCGAGAACATGCACGTCATCGCCCTGCTGACCAAGGCCGCCGCGGCCATCACGGAGGACAATGCCAAGGACTACGATGTCATCAACTGCAACAGCCTCTCTGTGGCCGAAGTCATGACGCAAGGCATTGAGAATATTCAACTTTCAAACTTCAACTTTCAAACTTCAAAGTTCTTCACCCTCGACGGCAAGCCCGTCGCTCCCTCGCAGCTGCGTCAGGGCCTCTACATAGAGCGCCGTGCCGACGGTCAGACCAGGAAGATAGTGGTGAGATGAAACATAAATCTGACAAACAACAACCAATATATTAAACAATTCACTTAATTATTAACTAAACATTTATGCGTATGAAAAAGATTAGATTCTTACTCGTGACGCTCGTCGCACTGCTTGCGGGGGTTAGCTCCGTAGCAGGCAAGACGGTCTATGTTGACCCTGTTGGGACTTCAACATGGATGGCCGACAATCCGGCTATTTCGCTCTATGTCTTTGGTGACGGAGACGGATGGGCAACATCTGAGACATTGTCAGACGGTGTGATTAAGTTTACATTTGATGACAAGTACACAAGCATGATTATCGTGCGTGGTCCACAAGCTAATGCCAACAGCTTTGACAACAAGTACAACCAGACCGCTGATATTACTTCTATAGAGGTGGGTAAACTTTACAAAGCCAATGGTTACAATGGCGATCAGCTGATTTTTACAGTAGAAGACTACACCGAGCCTGCTCCTGCACCTGGCTACACTGTGGACTTCAATACCGCTATTGCAGTTCCATCTAATAACCATTCTGATCCAATGTTTAAGGTTTCAACAGGATGGACTCGTATTGCTGACCGTAAAGATGGTGATGGATACTATGGTACTGCAGGTTATTATATGCGTTACACTTATTCGTCAACTGCAGGTGTTTCAGGAACAGGTACATTGTTGGCTAACGCTCAACAAGCTCCCCAATCTACATATGACGGAACGATTGAAACTGTATATGACTACATAGTCACTCCGAAGGTGTCGGGTACAGTGACATTACAGGTGAAGGGAAGTACCTCTGCCTCTTCCTCTCTGCCTTCTTTCATCAGTTTCTATGCTGTTGATGATAATGCAACGACC
Source organism: Prevotella sp. (assembly GCA_017467565.1). Classification (GTDB taxonomy): domain Bacteria; phylum Bacteroidota; class Bacteroidia; order Bacteroidales; family Bacteroidaceae; genus Prevotella. The sequence goes on along the minus strand of JAFUSV010000075.1, from coordinate 6,337 downwards.
ATTGGTAGTGAACTTGTTGCAACCTATTCTTCCGAACTCAACACCAATGACTTCGTTACTGCAACACTGACACTGTCAGAACCTACACGCATTGCAATTCGTGGACAGTGGGTATACATGGATAATTTTACGGCTACATCTGCTGAAATACCAGAAGTTAAAGCACTGACCGTTACAAGTGTGATGAACAGTGACGGACAGTCAGGTTATACTGGTACTAACCCCTCTTTCGAGCAGCAGTCCGATGGAAAACTATTAGTAAAGTTAAAGGTAGCTATACAGAATACAGGTAACGTTAACATAGTAGCAGGCACTACCGAGAACTACACGTTGACGTTGGCATCGGCTTCAAGTGCAAGTGCTACTAAAACATATTATGAAGATGCAGCCATTACCTTGACTGAAGACCTTGCCATAGGTGCAAGTACAACTATCGATGTAGAAGTTGCCGTCAACTATACTGACACTTACGGTTCCTATCGTTATTGGTTTGTTCGTGAGGACGTGTCTGGAACAACCTCATCAAGCTATCGCTATGCAACGTCTGTAGCTTACGAACCTAAGTTCATTTTCCGTGAGGCAGGTTCTGCTTCAACCAGTAGTATTTCTACTGCTGAGAGCTGGGGAACCATCACAACAGAGACAACTAAGAGCTTTGAGATTGCTAATACGGGTACTGCCCCGCTGACCATTAAGAGTGTTACTTTGCCTACTGGCTTTACCAGTGACAATGCTCCAACTGCTGAGTTTACTTTGGCTAAGAATGAGACCCAGGCTCTGAATATCACCCAGGATGCCACAGCTACTGGAACATTCTCTGGTACACTGACAATTGTTTATCTTGATAAGAACGCCGCCGAGCAGACCTATAGTCTTGCATTCTCTGCAACAGTTATCGGTGCCAATACTTGGACGGCTGACTTCAATGGTGACGGAACGTCTTCATCGATTACTTATCCTGCTAGTTCTATTGCAGAAGGAGGCATAACTAGTGACTATGCTTATAGTAGTGGTAAATACAACGTTTGGTTACAAGGCCGCACACAGAATGACTATGCTACGGGTAATAACATGTTTATCACCCCGAAACTGCATGCTACTGCTGGTGATAAGCTGGCATATGACGTTAAGGGTGTATATGATTCTAATAACGTTTATTATGCAAAGGTCTATGTATCCACCGACCGTAAGAACTGGGGTGACCCTGTTGCTTATTATACTACAAATACTGTAGCAGGTGCTGAAGCTATTGGTAATGTAAATTGGAACACTAAGACCATTACTTTCGATACTGATGGTGACTATTACGTGGCCTTCTCTCTTTATGGAGCTATGAAGATTGACAACCTTGTTGGTCTGGAGAAGGTTGACGTGGCTCACGATATCTATATCAAGAGCGTTAGCTGGCCCGATGCATCTATCAAGAGCGGCGCTACTCAGTCGAAGCCCAGCGTGGACATCATTCCGCTAACCAATGAAGATGCTGCAAATTATACCGTAAAGTATATCTATGGTGAGAATGTGGTAGATATTGCTTCGAAGGCTCTGACAGCCAGTGCTAGTAGCACAACCAATTTCGCAGCTTCATTCGCTCCGTCAGTGACTACCACCACTACATTCCCTGGAACCAAGGTTGTCTTTGAGTTCACAGATGGCACGAAGTTCGAGACTGAGACCTTTGACCTCACCGTGACCAATGAGCCTATCTTCCACTTCCTGAACAGCATTCCTTCAAGCAAGTGGTATGAGCCGACCGATCGCAGCGAAGCTATTGCCTTCGGTAAGACCAACACTGCTGACACGCAGTCATTCTATCTCTACAACTGGGGTTCTGCTCCTCTGACAGTTAACAGTATTTCTCTGCCTGAGGGATTCAGCACAACTACTACATTCCCAGTGACTATTGCTGCTATGGACGAGAATAACCTCAGCGCTTCCGCACAGGCTCTTGATATTACATTCTCGGCTACAGCGGCTGGAACCTACAGTGGCGATATGTTGATTACTCACTCTGGCGACCAGACCTTCACACTCGGTATCAGTGGTACGAGGCTCGATCCTACAAAGTTCTATGCTAACTTTAATGATCAACAGTGGCCTGCAGGGTCTGTTTATCAAGATAATGTAAGCATTTCATACATCAATACAGGTGACTATGGTCTTCTTTCTTCCAGTTCTACAAAGAATGTCTTTATTACGCCGAAGCTGACTGCAGTTGCTGGTGATGTGTTGCAATTTGATGCTTCAACACGTAACAATTACTATAACGGCACGGTAAAGGTATATGTTACTACAGACAGAGAGAACCTTGGTGATGCTGTTAAGGAGATTGAACTGAGTAAGACAGACAATGTATCAAAGTCTACCTACGAATATCAGTTTGCCGTTGCAGGCGACTTCTATGTTGCCTTTGCATTGGAAGAGGCAAGAGTTGATGAAATCTATGGTCTCAAACTTGCTGAAGTAGAGCACGATTTGAAGATTTCCTCTTCGAACATTCCTACCGAGGGTATGCAGAATAATAGTTATACTGCTTCTGTGAATGTTCTTAATTTTGGTTTGAATGATGATGCTGTTACTGTGACCGCATATGTCGATGGTGAGGCCATGGCTACCAGTGCTGCTGTGAATATCCCAATGAACCACAAACTCACCGATGCTGGCACACAGGCTTCTGTTAGCTTTGTTTGTCCGAAGACTGGTGAACATGCTGTCTATTTGGAGGTGAAGGCTGGTGCTTATTCTGTTGCAACTGCTCCTGTGAATGTTACGTTTGCAGAGGAGGTAGCTAAGAACGATGCCGTTGCTGAAGCTGACGGCGTATCTACTAATGTGCCTCTGAACCTTAGTTATTATAATAGTGAGTCTGTATCTCTCTACACACCAGCTGTTCTTGAGAGTGCATACGGTCTCTCCAATGGCGCAAAAATTAAGTCTATTACCTATAAGGGCTATAAGAATACTGACGAGCACACATCAACTCTGAATGTTTGGTATGAGTGGGTTGATGCAGCTGCTCAGAGCCAGCCAGCTACCGGTCTTTACAATACAGAGGGTATGACGCAGATAATAACTGATCAGACTCAGACCTGGGAGAAGAAAGGCTCTTCAACTTCACTTGAAGATTTCATCACGATTAATTTCAGTGATCCTCTCGTCTATCAGGGCAAGGCTCTTCGCATTGTTGTCCGTTCTAAATCAAATGCATGGAAGAGTGTAAACTTCGAAAAGGGGACAAGTGCAACAAGCGGCCTTGCTTGGTATCATTACAATGATACAGAAAGCACCTTTAATACTAATAGCTGGACGAGCAGCGTGCTTCCCGTTCTTCACATGGCACTTGAATCTTCCTCTGCTACCCTCGCTGGTACCGTTAAGACCTCTGCCGGAGCAGGTATCGAGGGCGCTTCTGTGACTTTGAAGGCTGACAGCGGTGTTGAATACTCTGGTACGACTGATGCAACTGGTGCTTATAGCATCAACGTTATTCAGGGTGGTCTCAGCTTCACAGCAACTGTTGAGGCTACTGGCTACCTGAAGAAGCAGTTTGCTCTTCCCAATATGGGCGGCGCAAATGCTACTCAGAATGTGGTGCTCTTCAAGCAGTTTGGTCTTGTTGGTACAATGCCTGGTTTCAATGGCTGGGATGATGATATGGTGATGACTCAAAGCACAGAGAATCCTAATATTTTCACACTGGAGATGAATAATGTTGATGTCACAGCTGGTGATTATGAGTTCAAACTCCGTGCCGACGGTGCTTGGAGCCTCTCAGACGGTTACTACAAGCCCAACTTCGATAATGGCAATGATCCTGAAAATGGCTACACTGTTTCCGGAGGCAACTACAAGTGGAACTTTGCAACTACAGGAACTTATAACTTCCTGTTCACGTTAGATCTCTCGACCAGCACGCTCACCTTCGAGCGTCCGTTCACACTATCAGAGAATTCAACTGGCGTTGCTGATCTGAACTGGGTCGACGTGACTGTTGAACGTGAATTCAAGGCTGGTTGGAACGCTCTCGTTCTGCCGTTCGATTTGACTGCAGCAGAAGTGGCTAACGCCTTTGGTGATGCCTGCGAGATGGCTGTCTATGACGGTGACTCCAATGACTCAGGTAATGTGACCGTGAAGTTCAAGAAGATTACTGGTGCTGATAAGTTCATCAGTGCGGGTTATCCCTACATGCTCTGGCTTGAGAATCCTGTCAGTGGTCTGAAGTTCACGAAGAACATCTCTTCTACGCTCATCACTGCTCCTGGTACAACCTTCGACTTTGTGGGTGTATATACCACAACGACAACTGCTGATGGCGACTACTTCGTGAAGGGTGGCGAGTTCAAGAAGTGCGACACGTCTAACAAAGTTTTGCCGTTCCGTGCTTACCTGAAACTGAAGTGTGGTGCAACTGTTCGTAGCTTCTACTTCTTGGTTGGCGACGAGGATGTGACCACTGAGATTGACGGTCTGGAGATTGATACTCCTGTCAAGGTGGAGGGCGCTTACAACCTCAACGGTCAGAAGGTGGAGAACCTGAAGAAGGGTGGACTCTACATCATCAACGGTAAGAAGGTCGTGATTAAGTGAGAATAAAGCAGAGCTCGCTCTGGCTTTATCGAGCGGGAACGAGCTCAAGCTTTAGCTTAAGATGATTTAGAAGTTTAACTTAAAAACATTGATTGTTATGAAGAAAAACTATATTGCACCCGAAACTCTGCTCCACATGTTGGAAGCACTGCCTCTGATGAATGCATCAATCAAAAATGTTGACAGCAATACTGACCATTCTATAGACACTGGTGGTAATGCTGGTAACGGCGAATCCAGTGACAGCCGTCGTCCTTACAACGTGTGGGACGACGAGGAGGAAGAACAACAGTATTGATTTAGCTACAACCCATGAACGTAGGGGACTCCCAAGAGCACGCTCAGCGTGACTCTTGGGAGTCCTTGTTTTTGATATCTTCCTGCAGAATCTCATCTACGATGTATTGGTCGCTCATCGCTTGGAGTCCACGTGACGGATCGGCGAAGAAAGTGTAGGTGCGGGAGTTATAGAAACGGTCGAGGGCTTCTTCCTCGTTGATGTGCAGCTCCTGTGCGAGCATCAGGACTATGCGACTTTGCTTGCGCCAGCGGACAGAATCTCTCATAATGTTTCGGGGGTTAAGGTGATGGCTTCGATAAAATGTAGGCAGCGGTCGATGATGCTTTGGCTGATTATGAACCGTGATAGAGTGTTGTCATTCTTGATTCTCCCAGTTTTGAAGTGTTTCTGCAATGTCATCGGCCACATAGTCGAGGCTCTGTGTGTGCAGTAGGTCGTAGTGTCTCATGAGCCGTTGATGGATAAGGTCTTGATGTTTCAGTCGCCGATACATGGCCTGTGGCGTGATGCCCAACCGTTTGGCACCGCACTCCACAGCCATCGTTGCAAAGTGAATGCGATCGTAGGCTGGTGTCCTGCTGTAAGTCGTTTCTGTCATAATCCGTTCATCGTTTATCAGAATACTGCGACAAAGATACAACTTTTTTGCGAGAAAAAGGTTAATTCCCTATGACCTTTTATATATTATTAGTGTATTTCATGTCTTCAGCTCTTCAACTCACGGCGTCACGTAGTCGACGGTCTCGCGGTCGAACTCCAGCGGAGCCGCCCAGCCTTCCTCGCGGCAGATGGCCTCTATCTGGCGGAGCAGGGTGGGGGAGATGGGACGGTAGCCGCTGTAGTACTTGTAGTAGGTGGTGCGGCAGTTGAGGGCTATGAGCCTGTTGCGGATGGCCCGCTTGGTGTGGTCGGGCATCTCGTAGAACAGACGCTTCATGCCTACCTTCATCCTTACGGGCTTGTCGTCGCAGTACAGGTCGCAGTTGCCGTTGGCCACCAGTGAGAACTGTGTGTTGACGCTCCGTATGATGCGCATGTTCCTGTTGACATAGCGGCCTGCCAGCCACAGCATGCAGTGCTCGTGGCGCGGACAGCCGTCGTGCTGGCAGACGGCCGAGTGGGCGGCTATCTCCTTCAGCAGCTTTTCTTTCTTGGCCAGGAGTTTCTCGTCTTCTATAGGTTCGGCCGTCAGTTTCTCATTCTTCTTCATATTCTTGTTTTTTATAAGGTTCGTAATTGATGACTTCTATATAACTAAGGTTAGTGACCCCACCCCTGCCCCTCCCCTACAAGGGAGGGGAGCTGCTACCGCCATCCTATCCGCATGCCCTCCCCTGCAAGGGAGGGGAGCTGCTACCGCCTTCCTATCCGCAGGTACTCCCCTGCAAGGGAGAGGAGCTGCTACCGCCATCCTATCTGCAGATACTCCCCTACAAGTGAGAGGAG
>JAFUSV010000074.1 GCA_017467565.1 Prevotella sp. | reverse complement strand
ATTGGAGTATATCTTGAACGTGTATTCGCTCTCGCGTCTGAATACTGGACTCATAATCTACTACTCTTGGCTGCAAAGATACGAAACTTTTTGGAATTACCGCGCACTCGCCCCCTCCTTTTTGATATATATTAAGAAAGAATAGGCGAGGATGTACCGTTTTTGCCGTCCCCGCCCTTCGTTTCCCCACATTATTATCTCTTACAGCCCCTCCGTCGTGGCGGTCTTTTTTCTGACAATCTTTTTACCACTCTGAATCACAATACCCTTATATCCTGCTTGGGCAACGGTGCCTTGCAGGGTATATGCCTTCGGGGAAGCCCTTTCGGCTCTTACTTGACTAATACCCGTTGCGTCTGCCTTGAAAGTCTGCGTCGGCAACCAGTTCTGAATCAAGGAAGCACGGTTAGAATGATTTGCGTTGTTGATCCACAGCGCATCGCCCGCCCAAGTCACGTTGGGGAGCAGTCGCTGGGCATCAGCCACTACGCCACTGATGCCGCTGCTGTGGCTCGATACAATCATAGCCACCGTCTTGCCAGCCATCTGCGCACTATTATCGAAAAGGTACGTCTGCATGATAGCCGCCATCTGGCTCCATCAAAGCGGAGTTACGATGATGATGTTCTGGTAGTCGCTGAGGCTGACATTCACAGGGTCGATAGCAGGATAGCTGCTCGCATCATTCGGATTGGCCTTGATGGCGTTCAGCAGTTGCGTACCGATAGCGTAGTTTTCGCCTCATACTTCAGTCCTTTCTCCGCAGGCTGGATTTCCAGCACGTCAGCCTCAATCTGTGCCGTCAACGAATTCACAATCTCGCGGCAGTTTCCCGTGTAGCTGTAGTACACCACCAGTGTCTTTGCCTCTGCAGCCGCAGCGATGAGCATGGCTGCCATAACTGATAGAAACTTCTTCATAATTTCTTGTTTATTGTTCTCGGCTGCAAAGGTACGGACTATTTCTAAAATAGAAGTTATACAGATTTCGGAAAGAACTACCCATTTTGCGGTTCCTGCCGCAAATTCATACGAAAATTTAAAAACCTACGAGTATGATGGCAATAGGCATCATATTCGTTGCCAAAGTCACGGTGCAGGCGGCGTTCTTCGCTGAGAACCTGAATAAACATGATGGCAAAGAAGAGTATCCAGACTATCAAAGCCTGCCAAGTACACAGCCATAGGGCGAAGCCAATGAGATAAATGAGCGTACCAGTTAGCATGGGATTGCGGTTCAGACGGTAAGGACCGTCCGTCATCAGGTGCTGTGTGCGCGGAGCCAATTCATGACCAAAAGCATCCATGGGATTGCCTTTACCACGAAGTTTCATATAGACGATGGTCCAGATGCTCAGCAGCAGTCCACATAGCATCACGCTCCAGGCGACAACATCCTTAACCGCCACCTCTGTCCAAAACGCCGGTCTTCCTGATGCCAGCCACATCAATGCAGGCATCAGTCCTACAAAGAGCAGCAAGCCTAAAAGATAGCCTATTATATATCTTAACAGTTTCATAATTGCCTTAAATACTCTGAATTTCAAGGAATCGTTATTCATATCATCTCACAGAGTTTATCTTCCCTGATAATCTTTGGAGCAGCCTTTCCTGCCAGCACCAACACCTTTTTCCCATTTCGATAGATATGCAGCTGGCGAGAGCGGACTACAGTCGTCAGTTCTGGATCATCCTGTATAACAAGCCAAAGAGGATGGTAGATGCCATCCTCTTCGAATAGTTTCTTTTGCAGGTGCGAGCACATGTTGGATGTGTCTACGTCAATCATATCTGTAGATTATTTATTCAAGGATAAATTGACACGGGCCGTCTTCAGGCCTTTGCCTTGTACGGTTATCGTTGCCTTGCCTTTCTTTCCTGTACTTCTGACAACGAGTAGGGCACGCCCCTTCCAAACCTTGTGAGTGCTGTCGGTGTAGCGGTCGCAGTCTTTGATGTCGGCATTGCCGAAGCCGATGAGCGTGGCAGCGCCGCTGACACTTGCCGTCAACTCGTTGTTGGCGGTGAGGTTCACGGTGCCGTCAGCATCTGTCAGTTCTACTGTGATGAAAGCGAGGTCCTGTCCATCGGCCTTGAGCGTTGTACGGTCGGCTGTCAGGCGGATGGACTTGGCTCCATCGGCTGTCTGTAGAGAGACCGTTTCCTCGCCAGCCTCGGCACGGAGCTTACCAGGCTGATAGGGCAGCGTAAACGTGGCCATACCTTGTGCCACTTCTTTCTCGCCGACGAGCTGGTCGTTCAGGTATAGGCGCACCTTGGGATAGTGTGAATACACCTCCACGTCGATGTTCTTACCCTCGTGTCCGGGCCATGTCCAACTCTCGTAGGTAGGCCATACGCTCCACATCGTGGTATGGATCTTTCCGTAATAGCCGTCAGGCTCGCGTACTGCCATATAGAGTTGCTCACCATCCTTGTTCCATAGCATGGAACGATAGTGGCTGATGGGCTTGCGCTGACCAATGAGGTCGATGTCGCCACAGTAGGCTGCATGATTGGGGAACATCGGAGCCTCCCATGGTTCTTTGGCCGGTTCGCCTTCGTAGTACCAGCGTCCGATACCCGATTCTCCCAGATAGTCGATGGCTGTCCAAACAAAGTCGCCGATGACCCAAGGCTCGTCCTGCACTTTCCGGTAGTTGCGCCAAGTGTCGCGCGAATAGCTCTCCGTCTGCACCATCACGCGGTTGGGCACACGCTCGTGGTCGCCCTGCGATTTATGAATCATGTAGTTGTAGCCCACGATGTCGTGCTCTGCTGCCAGCGGGTCGTAGATGTCCCACTCAGGGTCCCATGCGCAGAGAGCGGAGGTGACGGGTCGCTTCTGTGGGTCGAGCTGACGGCAGAGCGTATTCAGGTTATGGGCGGTCTTCACCACCTCAATTTTCTTACGCTCGATGACCTCGTTGCCCGTTGACCAGCAGAACACGCAGGGATGGTTGCGGTCGCGCAAGACCATTGCCTTGATGTCCTCCTGCCACCACTTATCGATGAGTGTGGAATAATCATAAGTGTTCTTCTTGTCGCGCCAGCCGTCGAAAGCCTCGTTGATGACCAGCAGTCCCAACTCGTCGCAGGCTCTGAGGAATGTCTCTGAAGGCGGGTTGTGTGACGTGCGGATGGCATTGAAGCCCGCCTCCTTCAGCAGACGAACACGACGGTATTCGGCAGCATCGAAGGCCGCAGCACCCAGAATTCCGTTATCGTGATGCACGCAGCCACCATTGAGCACGATAGGTTTACCATTCAGCTGCAGTCCCTTCTCGGCAGAGTACTCGATGGTACGGATGCCATACGTGACGGGCACGACATCACCCTCGGCCTCGATTGTCGTATGGTAGAGATAAGGATTCTCGGGCGACCATAAGCGTGGATTATCCACATGAATGGTATTCTCTATAGGTTTTCTCGAACCATCCTCCATCACTACCTCGGCCTTGATGTTCACCGTGTGGATATCGGGAGTGGCTACGCTGACGCTCCATTCGTCGATGTATCGCTTTCCAGTGGTCAGCAGCCACACATGGCGGTAGATGCCAGAACCGCTGTACCAACGGCAGTTCTTCTGCTGTGAGTTGTCCACACGCACCTCCACCTCGTTCTGACCAATCTTCGCATAGGGTGTAATATCCACGAAAAACGATGAATAGCCGTAGGGATGACCACCGGCTCGCTGTCCGTTCACATAGACCTCGGCATTCATATACACGCCCTCGAAATACAGGCGCATCGTCTTGTCCTGATAATCTT
>JAFUSV010000073.1 GCA_017467565.1 Prevotella sp. | reverse complement strand
TCCAAATCACCCAATGCAATCATACTATCTGACTAAGAAGGGTAGAGAGTTGTTGGACCAACTCTAACAAGTGTTAATGAACCATTTATTGGAAATTAGGGCGATTTGTAAAGCCTTGTTGTTATGGCTTAGTGGTGCAAATGTGGTGCATTATGTAAATAGAAAAATCCGCAAGAAACTGATATACAGAATATTGCGGATTTTAAGAAGTGATCCCGTTGGGACTCGAACCCAAGGCCTACTGCTTAGAAGGCAGTTGCTCTATCCAGCTGAGCTACGGAACCAGCCTGCATCAGCAGGACGTGGCCTGCATTTGCGGGTGCAAAGGTAGTCATTTTTTATGAATCCGCCAAATTTTTAGACTGTAAATCTGATGTATGCGCGGTCATCAAATGAATTATTGCCCTTGGCAAAGGCTTTCGTGGCCTTGAAACGGCCAATATTCAGAGGGTCGGTGTGTCGCTGCTCGTCCAGTCGGGCCTCCGACTCATCGAGGGTGGGGCAGAGAAACGGATAGCCGTCGGATGCAAACACCAGCTGCCAGGGTTGGAAGTCGAGGGTGATGACCTTGACGTGCTGCTCTGCGACGGGGAAACCGTCAATGACGCTATAGGTCTTGTTTTGCTGCTTCATCGTCTCCTTCATGCGAGGGATGATAGCCTGTCGGGCGGTGTCGTCTTCGAGGAAGTGGTCCCAGGGCTGGGAACTATCGTTGATGATCTGTGCACGACGCTCAGCCAGCTCCTGCTCGTAGGGCTTGGGGTTGTCGTAGAGCGTAAAGCAAGGCTCGCTGCCTGGCTGTACAGGACCGACGAGACACTGACAGTCGCCTATCATCCATATCTCGCGTCGCAGCCTACTGAAGATGATGGCGCTGGCCGTGAGCCTATCCTCAGGGTGCTCGCTGAGGGCATCCAGCTGCGACTTCTTGTAGTGCTTGCGGATATAGCTGGCGACACCCATGCAGAACTCATGGCATGAGCAGTCCTTGGGCATGCGGCGAATATATTTCGACACCAGGTACATGGCATACTCGCCGTTGCTCTTGAACAGGCTGTAGCGACGTGTGCTCTTGCTGGTGCTGCCGTCAATGACAGCTATGAAGTCAGGACTTACGACGATGCCGTCCTCGCTTTTCTTCGCGGGGTTTTTCGGCACGATGGTCTTTTCGATGATAGTCATAGGGGGATGATGGGGGAAATTCCTGCGGCAAAACCGCAGGACGATGTGATTTTGGGGGGAGGAGCTTCTGGATGAGGTCCTGACGGCCTATGCGGCGCAGGCTCTGCTCGATATGATGCCGTTCCTCGGGCTTATACCAGAAGAAATACTGGCGCTGGGCCTGCTTCTCGTCAGGTGAATTGGCTGAGTAGACGGGTTGCAGGGTGTAGGGGTCGTAGCCTGTGTACCATGTCTCGGTAGCTATGGTCATAGGCGTCGGCGTGAAGTCCTGCACCTGTTCCAGCTGGAAGTCCATGCTCTTGGTCAGCATGGCCAGTTCGGCCATGTCTTCCTCGCGACAGCCGGGATGCGAACTGATGAAGTAGGGGATAATCTGCTGGCGCAGATGTTCCTCGCGGTTGATGCGGTCGAAGACACGCTTGAATTCACCAAACTGGCGGAACGACGGCTTGCGCATCAGCATCAGCACACGGTCACTGGTATGTTCGGGTGCCACCTTGAGCCGGCCGCTCACATGATGGCATATCAACTCGCGGGTGTATTCCTGGGCAGAGCGGTTGGCTGCTTCGTCTTTACTGTGGTGTAGCAGCAGGTCGTAGCGTACGCCACTGCCTATGAAACTCTTCTTCACCCCAGGCACAGCATCGACAGCCTTGTAGATATCGAGCAGACGGCTGTGGTCGGTATCCAGATTGGGGCATATCTGCGGATGTATGCAGCTGGGGCGCTTGCACTTCTCGCAGGCCGACAGGTTGCGTCCGTGCATGCCGTACATATTGGCACTGGGGCCACCCAGATCGCTGATGTATCCCTTGAAGTCGTCCATCTGTGTCACCTGCCTTACTTCGCGGAGGATGCTCTCCTTGGAGCGGCAGGCTATGAACTTGCCCTGATGGGCAGAGATGGTGCAGAAGGCACACCCTCCGAAGCATCCGCGGTGGATGTTCACCGAGTGCTTAATCATCTCGTAGGCCGGTATGCGCTTGTCCTTGTATTTAGGATGGGGCAGGCGCGTGTAGGGCAGGTCGAAGGAGGCGTCAATCTCCTCGGTGGTCATTGGCGGGTAGGGCGGGTTGACGACGACGGTGGTTCCTGCGGCAAAACCGCAGGACACAGTGGAGGCGGCAAAACCGCAGGACGCTGTGGAGGCGGGAAAAGCGCTGGACGCTGGGGGGGCGGAGACGAGGGGCTGGAGGAGACGGTGGGCATGAATCATGTTCGACTGCTCCTCGATGTGGCGGTAGTTCTCGGCCTCGGCACGCTTGTCCTGCAGACATTCCTCGTGGGAATGGAGCACGATATCGTCGGGTGTGGGTACGACGTCATCAGAGAGGTAGACCGTCTGGGGAATGGATTTAAGTGAAGAGTGAAGAGTGAAGAGTGAAGAATCTTTTGGTGAAGAGTGAAGAGTGGCGGTAGCAAATTTTTCACTTTTCACTTTTAACTCTTCACTTAATCTGTTGGCCACTTCCACGATGGGCTTCTCACCCATGCCGTAGACGATGAGGTCGGCACCAGAGTCACAGAGGATGCTGGGACGCAGACGGTCCTGCCAATAGTCATAGTGAGTGAGACGGCGCAGCGACGCCTCGATGCCGCCTAAGACGACTGGCACATCGGGGTAGAGCTCCTTGAGAATCTTGGTGTAGACGATGGTGGGATATTCGGGACGCATGTCGTGACGACCATTGGGCGAATAGGCATCCTCGGAACGTAAACGGCGGGCTGCCGTGTACTTGTTGACCATGGAGTCCATACATCCTGGCGAAATACCGAAGAAGAGACGCGGACGTCCCAGCTTCTTGAAGTCGCGATAGTCGCCATGCCAGTCGGGCTGAGGCACGATGGCCACACGGTAGCCGGCAGCCTCGAGCGTACGCCCAATGACGGCAGCCCCAAACGAGGGGTGGTCGACATAAGCATCACCCGAGAACAGGATGACATCGAGTGTGTCCCATCCCCGCAGTTCCACCTCTTTCTTTGTCGTGGGCAGAAAGTCAGTCAGCTTGAACATCACTATTCTGCTCCTTCCATTCAAGGTAGGCACTGATGAGGTTTTGCAGTCCCAGTGCCTTCATGTTGGGATGATAGACCACGTCGAGGCAGAGGTCAAGCAGCTGCTTGTCGCTGCCCGTCTGTGACTCCAGTAGCGAACGGACGTTGAGACGCAGCTTGTCTAATACCTGTTCGTCAATGATACCATTGGAATCGATGAGGTCCTTGAACAGCTGATATTGTTCGATGGTAGCCATGTGCTGCGTGGTCACCTCGATGGAGCGTGTACCCGAAGCGTTAGTTTGTATTTTTGCCATAATCATTTATTTGTTAGGAAGTTGAGAATACCACGCATGATGCTCTCTCTCTTCTGTTTGTCGGTGATACATTCCCACGGGAAACCCATGGTGAACGCCTTGTAGTCGCGTCCCTGGTAGGCGACGGCAGCACTCATGTTATTGTCCTGATAGACCATAGCAGGGAATGCTTCGGCGACTGACGGCATCAGGATGTCCTGCTGGGTGGCAGCATAGTGCTGCTCATTGAGACGGCTATAGAACTCAAAGGCCGTGCCCAGTCCCTTGACCTGTCCCGACACATTGCGGCAGGTGCCGGCAGGCACGCATTTGAGCAGGAAGCTGAGCCAGTTCTGCTCCTCCAGCGTACGCTGGTCGCTGCCGACGTAAGCACCGCTGACCAGCAGGTTGCCGCCACGGCTGGTGTACTGACGGAGTGCACTCCATAGTGCAGGCCGGAAGGTCTTGTAGGCCACGAGACTGTGACCGTCGTTCTTCTCAAGTCCTAATATCACATCGGCCACGACCTCGCTACCCAGCACGTTAGTACCGTTTTCAAGCGATTGTGCCGAGGTGCTGACGATATTGAAGTGTCCTGCCTTGCGGATAGCATCGGCATGAGTACGTACATAGTTAAAGTCATTGCCGGCAATGAACTTACCCTCGAGCTCGTTGGACGAGAAGCCCAGTCCTGTGGAGTCCTCGATGCCCAGCTGCTGAGGTGCAAAGATGCGCTGACGTCCCAGCCAGCCTGCGGTACGGCCGTAGGTGATGCCCGGATCTTCCTCCATGTCGAAGCCTAAGCCAAACTGGCTGATGGCAGGTGACGACAGACGACGGAAACCGTTGACGATAGCCACGGTAGAGGTGGCTTCGGGGTCGTAGAGTGCAGAGAGTACCTCACTGGGGAAACTGATGCCGCCGTCGTTGGTGGCTGCGATGCGGAAGCTATACAGCACGCCTGGCATCATCTTGATGTTGCACGACGAGCCTTTCAGCGGGGTTCCGTTGTCGAAGCCCTTGTCATCCTGTGCCATGTAGAGAACGTAACCCGTAGGTGCCGAGGTCGGTTCGCCTTCCTCCGTCACAGGACTCCACTGCACCCGTATCTCCCCCGGTGTGCCGGTGAACCTGATGTGGAAATTCTCGGGTGTCAGCGGACTGACGACGCTCTGCTTGCCATGATGACTGTTAATATGGCGCAACATGGTCTTATAGATGCTGCGAGCCATGGTGAAGCGGAAGTTAGGGTCGAGAGCATAGCGCATGTCGCCGAAATTCTGGTGTGACAACGTCTCGATGATGGCGCTGGGAACGATGGGCAGACGTGTCTCGGAGTAGTTGCGGTCGTAGAGCTTGCGCGTCGTCCACGTACCATATTTGCGCTGCAGGTCGGCAGGGATGTCGTTGAGCAGAGCCTGGGCAAAGTCGAGCGAAGCCTCGCGGCTGATGCCGGCAGCCAGTCGCTCGTCGCCATGCTTCGTGGTGCAGATGGTGAGTGTGCCATAGACGCCCTGTCCCGTCTCGGTATATCCGGCATCGCTGTGTACGGCGAGTGACAGTTCGATGGGTACCTTGCGTCCGGCAGAGTCGGGAGCGTAGCACGAGCCGCCTGCCAGCAGATTGGTCATCAGTGAACGTACGTTGATGTCGTCGGCATAGTCGTTGGCCCCTGACTTACAGCTATAGACATTGTAGGGCATGCCAGCCCACTGAGCGTAGTAGCGGGCTCCTTCCAGACAACGCGGCATGCCGCTGACCTCACCGCCACGCTCTATGTTACCCATGCCGCCGCCGAAGCGTACGGCATCAGCCGTGACGATGCCGTCGTGGTTGCTGAGGTTCGACAGGACGACGCAGTTGCGCTCTGACGAGCCGGCGTCGAAATCGAACGTGCCCAGGTAGACCCACGTGGAGCCTCCCATCTGCTGGTTGACATGATACTCCGTAGCCTGTCCCTGATGCCACACGGTGTAGTGGGCGTCATCGATACTCTGGGGCAGCGTCTGGTAGCTGACATAGACGGCATAGCGGCCGGCTTCCGGCAGGCGGGGCTGGTAGGTGACGGTGCTGAGTTTCTTCTTGTTCTTGGTGGTCTCTGCCATGCGGGCAGTACCGGCTTCGAAAGGATTCTCCTGGTCGGTATAGTGTCCCTTGTGCATAGAGAAGCCCCTCAGGGAGGTCGTCTCCCACTTATGCTTGATGTATGATTCCTCGTATTTATATGCTACGTTAGAGGTGGTCTTGTCATTATCGACGATGACCTCATGACGCTGCCAGTCGCGCTCTCGGGGAGAGAAGACCACGGCACCGGCATTCTCGAGCATCGGCATGAGGTAGGGTACGACGATGGTCTGGGTGAACAGGTCCTCGGTGGTGCAGAAGAGGGCCGGACGCTGCCATCGCCATCTACCTTTGTTGAGGTCGTAGAAGCGACCGTGGCTGGCCCATAGTGCTACGTGGCGACCCTCCATGCCATGCTTGACGTTGTATGGTCGCGACACATTCTTCACCCACGGTTGACCCTGATAATTGATTTTCCCCCATTTGGTCTGCCCTAAGAGAGGTATGCAGACAGAAAGCAGAGCTGCTGATAATATCCTTCTAAACATTTCCTATTGAAAAATTCTCGGGTTTCTTGGCCTTGAAGTCCTTGAAATAAAGCTTGATCTCGCGCATGTCTTCTTCGAGGTTGCCTGATGGAATGATGGTCTTGGTGCACTGTATGAGCTTGCGTTCATAGTCCAGTCCGTAGAGGAGTATAGGCAGGTTGGCCTTGAGTGCTATGAAGTAGAAGCCCTTCTTCCACTCATCGACCCTGGAACGTGTACCCTCAGGCGTGATGCAGAGACGGAATCGCTCAGTGTGGCGTGCCGTCTCGGCCATGGCGTCAGTCATGCTCGTATGCTTCTTTCGCTCGACGGGTATGCCTCCGAGCTTGCGGAAAATAGGTCCCAAGGGCCAGAAAAACCATTCCTTCTTCATGAGGAAATTGCTGTCCATGCCCTTGGCCCGATTGTAGAGTTGTCCGATGAAAAAGTCCCAGTTGCTGGTGTGAGGAGCCAGACAGATGATGTACTTTTCGGTGTGTGGCTGGTCGACGACGGCCGTCCACTTGAGTCTTTTGAAGAGAAGCCAGTTACAAAATCCTTGCCACATCAGAGTGAGTTGATTTGATCTATAATATCACTGACCTGAACAGAGAACTGTTCGCGCAGTGTCTTGTAGTAGAGATTGGGCTTCATGCCAGGTTCGGGGTGGGAGATGCGTGATGTGAAGTCAGCCTGCATCCTGATGATGGTGTACATGAGGGCGTCATTGCCTTCATGCCCGTCATTGCCATAGAGCGAGGCTGCGATGCATTCCACTAACAGTTCCTCACAGATGGAATTGATAGTCTGCTTGAGTGTTCTTTTATTAGCCATTTCTTTGTTACATTTTAGTTACAGCGCAAAGATAGGAAAAAAAATCGATATAACCATCTTAGAAATGCAAAAAAGTGCTAAACGTGATTCTTTTTCAAAGATAATTAGTAATTTTGCATCCGCATTAGAGAGAATATATTCTATTTAATAAAAATAAGGTAAGTAATTAATTATGGAAAAAAGTGCATTGCAGATTGCAAGAGCTGCGTATCAGCCCAAGCTGCCACGTGGCTTGCAGGGTGCAGTAAAGGTGCAGGAGGGTGCTCCTACACAGAGTGTGGACAATCAGGAAGAGATCAAGGCCCTCTTCCCCAATACCTACGGTATGCCGCTGGTAGAGTTTGTGGCTGGCGAAGCTAAGTCGTTCGAGCCCATGAACGTAGGTATCATCCTGTCGGGTGGTCAGGCTCCTGGTGGTCACAACGTGATAACGGGTCTGTTTGATACCGTCAAGAAGCTGAATCCCGCCAACCGTCTCTTCGGATTCATACTGGGCCCTGGCGGACTGGTAGATCATAACTATATGGAACTGACGGCCGACATCATCGACGAGTACCGCAACACCGGTGGCTTCGACATGATAGGTTCTGGCCGCACGAAGCTGGAAACCGAGGAGCAGTTTGAGAAGGGTCTGGAGATTATCCGCGAGCTGGGTATCAAGGCTATCGTCATCATCGGTTG
>JAFUSV010000009.1 GCA_017467565.1 Prevotella sp. | reverse complement strand
GCCTCGCTAGAGGAGCTGTTGCTGCGTACCAGGAGATAACCGACTTGGGCTGTTCCGGTTTCCATAATATCGTTGGCAGAGACTACACCTCGGCATTCATTGCCACAGAATGCTGCTATCTCATAGTTCGAAAGGTCGGTGATGGTGGCTTCGTCCAGTTCGATGCTTACATAAACCGTCATGTCGTACTCGAAGTCACCTGGGTTGCACTGCCAGTGGCTCTCCTGCGCCCAGAGGCTGAGCGGCAGGAGAACACTGATCAGGGTAAAGAGAATCTTCTTTTTCATAGGGATTCAAATCTTTACGTTAACATTATTTATTCACTTTCATTATCTTCTTGTAGAAGTACTCGGTGCCGCTTTGGGCTGCTACGATGTAGATGCCAGCCGGCAGGTTCGTCACGTTGATGACTTCCTGCGTCTGACCGGAAGCCTTCGCACGCACCATCTTGCCGTCGGTGCTGGTCAGCGTCAGACGGTCGATGGGCTTGCCACCCAGGCTTACGGTAATTTCCGTCGTTGCCATGGTGGGCCATACTCCGAGTTGGCTGTAGCGCTCTGCCACGCCCACGGTCTCGTCGCCGAGGTGCAGGGCATAGGGTTCGCGATAGCTGCCTACGGCATCGGACTTGAAGGGCAGGGTCTCCTGGATATCCACGATGTACTCCTTCTCGTTGTGTACGGCCTGGAAGGTGATGTCTTCAGCTCCTTCGCCATGGACATTCATGAAGATGACACCCTGCACGTACTTACCGATGCCACGGCATTCCGTGCCGGCAAAGGCAGCCACGGTGTACTCGTCGTCGTCCGTTTGTCCGGACTCGCGGAAGAGCTGAGCGCGCATGGGCATCACGTTGGAATAGCGGTGTTCGTCCACGCTCCACGGTGAGCGGTTGATATTCAGTCGTCCGCGGACCTGCGATGCAGCCTTCGAGACAATGCCGGTGTTGTAGAGCAACTCGGCCGGAGCACTGGTCTTGAGCATGTAGCCCAGACCTGGCGTCATAGCTTCGAGGTCGCCAATCCAGGCACCGTCGATGAAGTCTGCCGAACCAGACATGCCTACCAGCATGTCGCCTTCGGCGGCGGAGAGGTTGGCCAAAGCCTCCGTGGGAGTCATGATCTGATCCATCGGGTAGCCAATCCAGTTCCAGCCCTTGCTGAGGCTGATGATACCCTTCGAGGCATTGAAGGCATCGCCGCTGACGGGCAGTGTTGCACTGGCAGACATCTTGACTTTATAAGCTTCCGTGGGAGTCAGTTCCTGGAGGTTACCGAAGAGGCCGAGCACTGCGTCTCGGATGACACCGCGAGTCTGGCTCTTCAGCTCAAGGGTCTTCTCCGGGAAGGTGCTTACGGCGAGGTTGTTAGCTACGTTATGCGAAATCCAAGTCCAGCCTTCGCTGAGTGCGAGTTCCTGAGTGTTCTTCTTGGCGGTGTACTCGAAGGTCACCACTTCGCTCTCTTCGAAGCCTTCGGCCTGGGCCATGGCCTTAATGGTCACGGCATCGTCGTTGATGGCGATGGGCTGGCTGTAGACCAGAGCCGTGGCGGGATCGCACGGACACGTACCATCTAAGGTGTACCAGATCTTGGCGTTCTCATTCTCGCAGCTGAGGCTGATGAGCGTGCCGCGATAGACGGCACTGCCGGAAGCACGGGAAGCGCGAGGATTCGGAGTGACGAGTGAGGCGGCCTGCTGCACCTTCACCAGGGTCTGCCCCTCGGCTTTGGTGTCGTCGATGCTGAACTGTAGGGCTGTGGAGCCGGGCAGTTCACCGCTGACGGTCAGCGTGGCCTGGCCTTCCTCGTCCAGGGTGATGGTAGAGGTGCCGTCTTCCTGCAGGGTCAGACCCTCGCCGGAGATGTCGGCAATGAGGGTGGAGAGCGGACGCACACGCAAGGTCTTGCCTGCTGCGGCATCGCCGGGCAGAGCGCTCACCTGCAGGGTACGTGTTCCTTCGTAGAGCACGGTCAGCAGGGAGTCGGCTGCAATCTTGCGAACAGCTTTCTCGACGTCGAAGGTCTGGGTGTAGGTCTCCTGCATGGGCAGTCCTACATAGCTCTTCACGCCCGTGGTGACGATGAGTGTCACTTCGTCGGTGCTCAGCAGTTGCGTGCCTTCGGGTACGGCGAACTTCACCTTCGAGGCCAGCTGGGGACCTTCCTCATTATTCTCATCGATGCTCTCGCTGTTGAGCAATTCAATGGTACCATCAATTTTCTCGCCATTCTTCTTGACGATGATGTTGTCGGTAGTGAGGTTTTCGGGCAGCATATACTTGTCGAACTCGATTTCCACACCATCCTCGTATGCCTTGGCTTCCTTGACTTCGGGCTGACGGTCCTGGGTCATGGCGATGTTGACGTCGAGCTGTGGAGGAGGCACGGGCAGCCACTCGGAATAAGTGGTCTGATAACCTTCCTTCTCGAACTTCACGCGCCAGAGTCCCTGCGGGACATCCCAGGCGTACATGCCGAATTCGTCGGTGAACAGCGGGTTCACCTGAGCGTCTTCCTCAGCGTCCCACAGCACTTCCTTCTCATACGGATCGCCGTACATATCCTCACCGGTTTCCTTGTAGTAAGCTGTCGCGGTCACACCTTCGAGGCGGTTGCTGTGTACACCTTCATAGACGTAGCCAGAGGGATCCATGACGGGACAGATGGGGCGGTGTGGGGGCAGTGGTGGAGGTGGCGGTGGTGGGGGAGTACAATTCAAAGGCACAGATGTCACTTCTTTGGTCTGGGTGGTATAGCGCTTGGATGAGTGACGAATTCTTCTGATTTTTGCGAGAATCTGTTTCCTCGGTATCTTGGTTCCTGGAGGAAGTTTCCTGTAGTCTACAAACAATGTATATGCTACACGAGTGGAGGTGATAATCGTCACGTACTTGTCAAGATGCTCGGTATATTTTAAATATTCCGTAATTAGAGAACACGTAGTCGGATCAAAATAAGTGCGGAAGAATCTCTTCCATTCTCTGGTGATAGTAGATGAAACTAGTTCGGTAGAGGACTTCTTGCCTTCTTCTTTAATAAGGCGTACTATAACAACATATGGTTTTGTAGTCCCAGTTTCAGGAACAACGAAGGCCATAGATCCAGATTCTGGATCGGTCAGCACCTTCACGTCTTCGTCCAGAACATCTTCATCATCTTCTGGCACGTAATCAGAGTCATCATCAAGAAGTTCGTCTTCGATGAAACCATCTTCCTTGAGATCGTCTAGCAGGTCATCTACGTTTTCGTCTGATTCATAGGATGTGACAGAGGCTAAATCGTCGCCATTACCATCTGTATAGGTGGAAGTTGTACTACCATCTTCGCCTTCGACTGTTTCCTTGAGCTCTATGTCGCCAACGTATTCGTCCATTAACACTTCATAGGTAGCGTCAATAGAAGGGTCGAAGACCATATTCTCTATGGTTACAGAAACGCGAGTTGGAAGAGCTTCAGACGTGAATTTCGCAGTGGTAATCCAGCAGTCCTTGCTTTCATCGTAATTAACTCTCAAAGAGCGAGTGTTGCCATCAGACGTAAAGACATGCAACCAGACGAAAGGAATAAGTTGTACATCATGATAATCAATATCCACGAGGAAAGTAAAATCAGGATAACTCGGCCAATACCAATAAGGAGCTATAGGCTTCTGAGGATCTTGGAAATCGAAAACCGTCACATAGTTACACAGGTTCAGTGATGTCGCGGGGTGTGCAGTATTTATCATCGTTACCTTATTTACCTGAACGGCATCTTTGTCATACACGCAAGCCATCGTTTCAGACTGCATTTCCAATCCCATCAACGTCGTCACTTTCGCGTAAATCTGATGTGTGGACAGATTATCTGGTAGATATAGCTCGCAAGTTGTGGCCCATGTGCCATTGGCCAGTGACATTGTCTCACCTATCAGCGTACCATTGTCATAGATTTCCACTTTGGATTTTCCAACAGCTGTACCGCTGATTGGTACGCTGGTCCTTGCTACAGTATTTGGCACATTAATACTCAAATCCTTCACAGTGAAGTTGGCACTTCCAATGGGCTGTGTGACTTCCTGGCCATTGTAAGCAAACTGTACGTAGGCGCTGGGAGCATAGTCACCACCCGCAGTAGGAATCACGCAGAAGCGGATGCGGTCGTTGAGGTTGTCCACAGGAATGGTAACACGACCGGCTGCGGAGATGTAGGTGCTAAGGCCACTACCCACCATGACGGAGTTGTCAACCAAAGAACAGGTGCTGGGCAGATCCACGACGAGGCGCACATTGGAGACTTCATTGGCATAGAGCGATTTGAAGTCGATGCGGCTGTTGATGGTCAGGTAGTTACCGGCAGTGACCTGTGTCTTGTTGACGGTGAATCTGGTGTTGTCACCCGTGTAGTACAGCTTGCTCTCGTCGAAGAAGGGAACGTAGCTGGTCTTCACGGCAGAGATAACGCCGCTCTGCACCTTTACCGGAGTAGCGACATAGTCCGTGCCGTCCTTCAAACCAGCTTGCTCAAACTTGCTCAGGTCGTAGATGGTGTTGAAGAGCTTGCTGTTGCCCATCGTGATGAGGGTGTAGTCACCATCGGTCAATTCCTTGAAGCTGAGGGCGGCGTTGGAGTATGCAACGTTCTTCACGAACTTGCCCTTGCTGTCGTAGAGGATGCCGTTGACAGCGCTGTTCTCCGTGGAGACGAAGGTGGCGCTGATCTGACCGAGCTGCTTGATGTCGAAAGTGACTTCTGCGCGGTTCATATCGTTGACCTTACCTTTGGCTACCACGGGCATGAAGCTTCCCGTCTTGCTGGTGGCGGTGAGCTGCAGGCTGTCGCCGAGCGCTACGTCCTCCAGCAGGACAATCTGCGGATACTGCACGTTGAACTGCTTGATGTCCTGCCCCGTGGTGATGTCGCGGATAGCGTAGGCCACGTTCTGGTAGTCGCTGTAGTAGGTCTGGGTCTCGGCAGCAGAACCGCTGAGTGCCGCGGGCGTGTAGGTGAAGTTCAGGGTGATGGTGGCACCATTGATGCTCTTCAGCGCGATGTCCTCCAGGGTGGCCACGCCGTTCTCTATCGTGAGGGAGTCGTAGAGAACGGTTTGACTTATATAGTCTGTGGCCACAGCGGTGATGCTGGTGGGGGCGTAGAATGCATCGAGGCTATAGACACCCTGTGCGTTAGCCGTAGTCGTGAAGGCTTTGCTGTATTTGCCGTTCAACGTCTGCGAAACGGTGACGTTGGCTCCGCCGAGTACTGCGTTCGTCAAGACGTCACGCACGGTACCCGTCAGCTTGGCTGTGGGCAGGGCTACGAGGGTCTGGGTGATGGTGTTGCCCGAAGTCTGCACCACAAAGGTGGTGTCGGAGAGCAACTGGTACTGCATGGCCAGAGCCTGTGGCAGGGTGGCGCGAAGGATGACGGCAGCGTCATCGATGGGAAGGATGCCGCTGACGCTGGCTCCTTGAGCCAGGTAGGTGCCGTCGGCAGTCATCCAGGTGAAAGCCATCTGACCGCTGACGTCGGTGCCGTCGGGAGTCTTCACCACAGCCTTGATGGTCTGAGGCTCTATCAGACTTTGGAAGGTCACGCTGCGGTCGCTGGTCTGCATCTCGATGTCTTCGATTTGTCCCAGTATCTGACCCGTGGCGTTCTTCACGTAGACGTTCCACTTGGTGTTGTGCATCAGGTTCTGGAAGGTGTAGGCCGTGCGGTCGCTGATAACATAACGCATACGCTGTCCGCTGTTGCTGTTCACCAGTTCGATGAACATGTTCTTGAAGCGTCCGTCATCGCTGCCGGCAGGCAGGTTCACCTCGAGGGCGTTCACCTGACTGGACAGCGGCAGGATGGTCAGATCCTTCCAACCAGCAGCCTCCTGATAGAGATCGATGCTGGTGGCGGGGACGAAGATTACGAGTTGATCTTTAATGCCTTCGAAAACATAGCTTTCCAAGGTGGGGGGCACCGTGGAATTGCAGCTGACGGATGTCAGAGCGGAGCAATTGGAGAACGAACGGTATCCGATGTTCGTAATGCTTGCGGGCAAGGAAATGGATGTCAGCGTCGTGTTATCGTCGAAGCTATACGAAGGAACGTTAGTTGCTCCTGCACAGCGGCTGAAATCCACCACGGAGAAGGGATAACCTTCCATGTTGCCGATGTCATAGTCGCTAACCTTACCATTGACAATCAGGCTTTGTACATTGCTGGTGTTGCCGCCAGTGACAATGTAGATGGCATTGGAGAGGTTTCCAGCCGTGAATGCATCCACGATAAGTTCACCTGTCTCGGCATTCCAGAAGTTGGTGCCTGGGTCTTGTGGAGTGGCGGGGGTGTAGTCGTAGACCGCCACGAGCTCTGCATTCACATCGGGCATGGTGAAGTTGAGATAGTAATTGGTACTCACCACTTCCCCCTTGTACTCCCAGTGCTTGAACGTATAGTTCGAGTTGGAGTAGGCGTAGAGCGACAGCTGTTGTCCGCTCTTGAACTTGTCGTTACTGTTGTAGTTGAAGGAGCCGCCCTGCGAGGGGGAGGCCTTCAGGTTCAGGTAGTGCGACAAGGTGTAGTCTCCACTGGGATTATCCGGTGCCGTGGGGTCGTACTCGTAGACAGCCGTCAGGCGGGCGTTGTTGGCAGGCATCGTGTAGTAGAAGCTGCTGCTGGTAGAGACAATGTTCGTGCCGTCCGTCCAGTGCTTGAAGACATACCCATTATTATTATAGGTATATACGTACACGCTGGAACCAGCCGTGTAGCTGCTGCCCGACACGTTGGACGATCCTGCTTGCGCCGGTTGAACAGCCGTAACCAGCAAGTAAGTCGTCGTAGGCGCATCTGGGTTGGGTGGGTTGACGGGGTCATAGCCATCCGTCTGTGCCACTCCGACCATGGCACAGAGCCACAGGAACAAAATGCTAAATGATTTTCGTATCATAACTTATATTTTTTGAGATTTATTTTACAGATACTTTGCGGACTGTGCCGTTCTTCTTGACGAGGTACACGCCTGTGATGGAGGGCTTGCCAGCCATTTTCTTACCATCGAGGGTGAAGACATCTGCGTCGTTGAAGTAATCGGCTGCGAGGTTCTCGATACCGGTCTCCACAGCTCCTATCTGGAGTCGGAAGCGGTTCTGCGATGTTCCGGCTTGGGCGGTGAAGGTGTAGCCCTCGGTGCCATTGAGCTCTGTGGTCAGACCCGTAGCCTCATCGATGAGGATGACGCTTTCGGTGGCCTTGGTCTCGAGCGAGAAGGTGAAGGTACCCGTCTGTCCAAAGTGAGCTGCAAGTTGTATGCTGCCGTCGGCCAGCGGACGCTCGTTGATGGCGTACTGCACACCATTAGCTACGCTATAGAGCTGCGTGGCAGTAGCATCCATGGCGGGGAACTTGGCGGCATCGCGTTCGGTCTCGTAGTCCAGGGTGGCAGCGGGGTTGATGACCACGCGGGTGCGGTCGCTGTGCTCGCCGTCGGAGAGGAAGAGGTTGAATACGTGGCGCTCGGAGTTCGTCTGGCGAATGCCTTTCACGTAGTTGCTGGTGCCCTTGACATCGTAGTAGCTCTGGCGTGCATCTGCGCTGAAGGTGATACCTGTCTTATTCGCGGGTCGCTGCACGAAGAAGGCTTCACCCGGACTGAGGACGTAGTTGTCATCGTATGGGGAGTAAGCCCAATAGCCACTGCGACCATTCCACACCGTGATGGGAGCATCGAAGTCGGTGGAGCCAATCTCGATGTAGGCGGGATAGGGATTACCGATGAGGTTCCAGCCGCGGTTGTTGGCCGTCTCGCTCGGGTATTCACCCAATGCAATGGTGCGGTCGGTAGCGCTGAAGATGAGGTTCTTGTTCTCATTGTTCAGAGCGGGGAAATGGAAGACGATGTATCGGCTCATCGACTGCTGGTAAGTACTATGCATAATGTAGCCTTTGCCAGCCTCGAGGATGTCGTCGGCAGTCATATTCACCCACGTGTTGTTGAGGTTGCCTGCTGCACGAGCTTCGCCGTCGTAGCGGCGGATGACCCATTGTGCTTCCGTCGTCTCGCAGGTGATATCGCCTACGCGGACATCATAAGGAACGCTGATGAAGTTCCAGTAGCCGTCGGTCAGCGACAGGGTAATATCGATATTGTCGGCATGCATCGTTCCGTCGGTTATCAACGTTGCAGACTGAGGCATGACACTCTGTTGGAAGGTCGAACCCCAATTATACTTATAGTAGTTGGCCTGGGCATGGTTGTAACCTTGGTGAGTTACCAAACCTGGAGTGAACTGGCCTGCATTGCGAATCTCGAGTGCCCCAAGGGTTGTCGGGGTGGAAGAGCTGCTTACAGAAACATTCGTATGCCAAATAGTGATGTTCGGATTATATCCTTCAGGAACATTTGCATCGGCGAAGTCCAGAGTCATCTGCTTCTTGACCGTGATGTCATCCGGCAGAATATCCGTACCCACAATCTTGAACTTATCCCATCCGGCAGCCTGCTTGTAGGCTTTCACTGCGAGCATGGAGACATAGAGCGTTTCAGGCACTTCCACGGGACAACCATTGTTGGCAGTCGGAGGAACCAAAGACTGACTGGTGTAGTGCGTTCCGCTGTTAAAGACGCTGCCGCCCACGCTCGTCAGGGTACTGGGGAAGGTGGCAGTAGTAATCTTGGTGCCGTAGAACGCCCTGCTGCCAATAATGCTCAGACCTTCATTCAGCTTGACGCTCTCAAGTCCGCGTAGATTATGGAAGGCAGCAGTGCCTATAGTGATAACGCTGGCAGGAATCTCCAAATACTTCGGAGACTGGTTGGCAATGGTATCATAAATCTCATGATAGTTTCCGTTATCGTCGTAGTAATAACCTTGGTAATTATAGATGTATCCGTCGGTATTATCTCTGAAGAATGCATAGTTCCCGATGGTCTGCAGCTTGCTGGGCAATGGGATGTCAGAGAGGCTGTAGCAATTGTAGAACGCATTCGATCCGATGCTTGTCAAGGACTGAGGCAGGGTCAGCTTCGACAGACGATTGCAATACTCGAACATTTCGTAACTAATGGCTGTTATGCCTTCTTCGATTATCACCTCTTCCAGCTTATCGCAGGAGTAGAATAGATAGCCGCCCATATTGTCAGAGGTGATGTTACCGGCGATGGTGACGGAGGTGAGGCCGTCGCAGTCGTAGAAAGCTTCATAGCCAATGTACGTCAAAGTCTTTGGCAGACGGACGGTTTCCAGAGTGTCGTTGTCCTGGAACTGGTAGCTCTCTATTCTTGCGAGTTCTGCATCGGTCAGGTCCAAAGACCTCAGAGAAGTCATTTGAGCGACAATCGCCATATCATTGGAATTCATCGGACCAGTGACAATAAGGCCTTTCACATCCGAGAGGTTCTGCACCTGGTCGAGCACCAGTTCATTCAGTGTTCCAGCTGTTGCCATTTCTATATAAAGGTAGCCAGACTGAAGTTGACTGCTGAGAACGTTGATTTGTGTCGCAACAGACTTGGCAGTAGCATCAGTATAGGAACCTGCTGCGTAAGCCTCCTCAACCTCGGCGAGCAGGGTCTGCAGTTCTGCTTTCACGTTCTCCTTGGCATTTTCTGTGGATGCCAGTTGGTCTTCTGCATTGGCTATTGCAGCACCGAGGATTGTGTAAGCCTCAATAGACGTCTTGATGTCGTCGATGAGGTTGCCGATGCTTCCAATGATGTTGTAGGCTTCTTCAGCAGTTAGATTACCGCCTTCGACGGCTTCGACCTTTGCGGTGGCTTCTTGACGCAGCGTTGCCATATAGTAGACATCAGTAGCCAAATAGGGCTTCAACTGAGCAACATATTCAGCAAGCATGTCTTCGTAGCTGCCCACATATTCCAGCTTGAAATTATCCCACAATACCCATTCGGTACTGCTTTCGCCCTTGATGCCGATACGGAGGTCGCCCTTCTCGGGGAGTACAATCTGCGTGGATACCGAATAGTAAGGCTGTTGTGTGGCAGGGTTAATGGTGTTGAAATAGATGTTGGCACCCTGCATGGAATAGGGAATGAAGCGAACTTCTCCTTCGGCTCCAGCGACGTTGGTCACTCTGGAATCATAGGGCCAGGTGCCGGTGGAAGAGGCGAAGACATTGCCGTCTGCTCCCTCCTCTTCGGTGTCGCTGAGCAGAGCGTAGGTGCTACCTTCGTCAGTTAGCAGCTTCAAACGTTCCTCGGAAATACCGCCATAAATCTTGGCGGTACGGACATTGCCGTCCAAGCGGTTGAACGCGGTGCAACTCAGACGATAGACACCGGCTGCAACGCTCGGAATCACCTGATAGAAGTCAAAGGACTGGTGATAGACCTCGGCTGTACCATAATTATAATTGACCGTTGCATTTCCTTCTAAATTCCAACCGGTTCCATTTGTGTCGAATGTTGGATTAGTAATGAGCAGGGTTAGGTCATCACCAGCTTGCATATTCGCTGTCAGGCCTTCGCTGATGAGGGACTTGAAGTTGGACTGAGCTGCCTCTATCTCTGCTTTTGTCAGGGTTCCATTTGTGTAACCGTCAGACAGCGCCTGAATGAATGCTGAAGCTTGTTCTTCCAACGCCGCTTTATTTAATGTCTGGAGGACTTCCAGCGTCTGGTTGCAGTCTTCCAGAATACTGGGCACCACCTTATAATCTTCGATGGAAGCGAGCAATGCCCGATAAGCTTCCTTCAGCACTTCTGCTTGTTTGACATAGACATCTGAATCGGAAGTATTATCCTCCACCAGTTCCTTTGCCCGAGTCCAGGCTGCGGTATAAGCTGCTTTCACTTCAGCATTGCAGGCTCCGATCTCTTCAATGACACAGGCCTCCATCGTGGTCTTCAGATAAATGGCTCCGACAGAGGCTGCTTTACCGTAGAAGAACACGTGGAAGTTATCCGCGGCTATCCAGTTGGCTGTGGTACCGCGGGTACGCAGGCCGAAGGTAATCACAGAAGAGCCGTCACTGACGAACTTCACAGAGAAATGCTCGGGGCTGCCATTCTTAGTAGCAATAGCTTGAGCGGACTCCAAACCAGTCTCCGTGGCGATGAAGATTTCAACACCCGTGACAGGATTGTTGCCCTTGTATTGATCTACAGCGATGGCGTCGCAGGTCAGGCTGTAGGTGCCTACAGGCAGTCCGTACACCTTCTGATAGAGTTCTCCATCTCCTACAACTCCGTTGTTGAAAGTACTTTGCGACCATGCCTCAATGAACTGGCTGATAGACACAGCCTCTCCATCGTCGTTGACGGCAGAACCCGTGAGGGGTTCACCCTCAATAGAGTAACTGGCGCTCTGATATCCGATGTTGTTAGCGGTTGTTCCGGTGACGAACGTACAAATCCAGCCATTGATGTTTCCTTGATTGAAGTCTGCATTCTGCAAGCAGTCATCCGTGATTTCAATAGGATTCTCCTCACTGGCATCAGCCCAAGCGTTGGCGAAGACTTTTTGGTTGATGGCAGCCTTCAGGGCATCGGTTGCAGCAACGAGCTCATTAACAGTAGCCTGTTCGTTGTTGTACACGGTCTCAGCCTCTTGTGTGCTGACTTCGAGTTCTTGGGCTTCCTGCAGACATTCGTACAGTGCTTCGCGGGCTTCGTACACCTTCATCTGTTCCTGATATCTTGCCACGGGGATGAACAGCCAGTCTACATGGGCGCTCTCATCGTCCAAGGCTCCCGTTTCTGGATCCACCCAACAAGCAAAGTTCACGGTGGTTTCGCCCGAAATCAGGTTGCCGTACCAATCGACTTCGATTGGCCCGTTCCAGTCGTACCAACCGGCATACTGGTAAGCTAGATTCTCATAGGCTGCATCGCCGTCGGCAGTACGGATGCGATAGTAGCCATCGCGCTTGGTGATGTTCCATACGCACCCGCGTCCTTGATTATTATAATCTATGTATCCGCTTTCTTCGCTGTCACGGAACAATAAAGTGTTGGAGATTATGCGTTCGCCATTGTTGCCATTGACTTTCTGAGAACCATAGACCTTCATAGCATAGCCGGAAACGGATGTGCCAGACAGGACGATAGTCGTGTCGACAACCTGGATGATAAGAGGAGGATTCTTGGCATCCTTGTATCCTGCGGAGGTGAGGCTAATTTGCGTCGACCAGCTATTGGCGCCGGTAAGGAATTGTCCTGCACCCACATTTTTGAGATAATACAATTCACCGCTGCGGATTTCAGCACCCGACTCATCAAGAATCGGCTCTGCGGGAGCAGACCATGGAGCTTCGGGGGCTGGGCCATAATAAGTGAGGTTGAAGTTGTCGAAAACGAGCCAATCGTCACTTACATTAGAGTTCTTGCGGACCCCGATGCGGAGAGTGCCGTCGGTGACGGTCACCTTGAGTTCTTTGTTCTGGTAGTAACCGAGGTAAAAGGCGTTGGAGGCGTGGGGCAGTGCGTTGCCACCATCACCAGGACCGAAGAAACCATAGGTTTCGGAAAAGACATCAGTGATTTCTTCGTTGACACCATTGTCGCAGATAGACATGAAAGGAGCATACACGTCGTTGGCAAAGTACCGGGCGCGGATTACCTCTGTGCCAGACTCATGCTTCTCGAAGACGTCACTGGTACTTCCATCCCGATAGAATCCCTGAACGGTGAGACCATAAGTTCCATTAGGAATCCCCGTGATGACCTGATAGTAATCACCAGAACCCTGGCTCCATACCTCAGCAGCGCGGTTGCACCACCAGCCTTGGTTGAAGGCTACGCCGGAGCCGGAATCGGTGATTTCATTAATCCATGCAGAATTACGTTCGTCAGCAGCTGCAAAGTCCCATCCGCTGATGAGCCATGTGGCGTCTTTGGGAGCATCCATGGTGGCCTTTTCCAGGTCTGCCAAGCGCTCTTCCTTGGTGACGAGCTGCCAGGTTACGCCGTCGCCCATCACGAAGTTCAAGCCCCAGATTGGTTTGGGAGCGACAGCTTCGTCCTCCACCCAATCCAGGCACATGAGGCCATTGCCTCCATCGCAGGAGATTTCGAAACCCTTGTCAACGACAGAGGAAGGAGTGAATTCCCAAGGGGTAAGCTCTGCGCTGGTATCCATATAACCTGAAGAGGTGGTGCTTGTGCCATTCAGGCTTTGGTTGTGGCCGAAACGGGGGTCAATCTGGTAGCCGCCGTCGTCCAGTTTGGATATGGTGACGT
>JAFUSV010000008.1 GCA_017467565.1 Prevotella sp. | reverse complement strand
CCCAGCGCAGTGCGGGCTTGTGGTTGTCGAAACGGATGGCGCGGATAGCCCGTGCCGGGTCGCCCGTCCCGCAGGCCTTGGTGCAGGGAGCGTCCTGGCACAACAGGCAGCGGCTGGCTTCTTCGTAGATGTTCAATTTCATAGCCTCAATTTTTAAAGTTCTTTTTAGGTAATATCTATTAATGCAAAAATTACAATATAACATGCTTCTATAGCCTCTGAATCGACGTCGACGACATCGGTTAACCGACATCGACGATGTCGGTTTCGAGGAGTTGAAGCGACGCAATTTGACACACCTTTCAAAAGAATCATTTCTTTCTCATGTTGTTATTGGTTGATTGTTGATTCAATTATGCTCGCTGCTCTTTTTCCGCCTCCGTCACGAAACATGCTACAAGACCGTAGGTGATGGTGGGGCGAATCCAGATTTCGACGAGCAGATAGTCGGTGTACTCGTTGATGGGCTCCAGATAGATGTCCCAATTGTAGAGCGCGGCAATGAGCATGTCGATGATGCAGATCGCCCACAGGTTGCGCTTGGTGTAACTCTTCCAGTCCTTGCGCGCATAGAAGAAAGTGAGCATGCAGAGCAGCAGCACCGCCAGCGCGAGGCACGACAGATGGAGCGCGTAGAAGGCTAATGGCGGCGGAAAGAGGATGTCACGCAACAACACCGTCATGCCCACCGAGACGGAGCACCAATAGTTGAACTGCTGGGTGGTGATGTGCGGAGAGTTGAAGAAGTACATCCAAATCATCACCAGACAGGCGATGTAGAACAGGTTGAGCACGAGTTCGGGCCATACCTCTGCCAGTCCGAAGTGGAAAATGGCGTAAAGCATCACGCCCACCGACAGCGTGCCGCCGACGGCGGTAATCACGATGTCGAAAATCTTAGCATTTTTCTTGAATCTTGTCTGCATATTTTTGGAATATTTGAAATCTTAGAATACAGAAGAGTGCTGCGAAATTTAGTGCAAAGATAACAAAGTTTTTCCAAAACGGCAAGTCCGCTTTGGAGAAAATAAGCAATAATGGGATTACAAACTCACAAACGGAGTTACAATCTTACACCCACCGATGCGTTGATGAACCAGTCGTTCAGATGGCCATGCAGGGCTCTGTGCTTGTAGTTGAAGTTGTTGAACTGGCCGTTGGCATTGATGAAGTAGCGATCCCAGTTGTAGGTGATGGAGAGACGTGCGGTGTAGTTGAGGGCAATGCGGTTGTTGCGCGAGTGAATGCCTGTGCTCTCTATCCTAAACTTGTCGGGTGACAATTCCGGATATTCCGCATTTTCGTCTTCCCACAATGCAATGGCATAATCCGTGAGGTGTTCGTGGCCCACTTCTTTGAAATTGCTCGTGTACGTGTTGATTCGGGTGCGGTTCATGAGTGTCACCATCGGCATGAACATGCCGCTGATGAGCCATCCCTTGGCGGGCACGAAGTTGTAGGCATATCCACCACCCACACTCACCTGATACTGGCGCAAGCGTCCTATGCCATCCATGGCATAGATGAGACCGGCATTGCGAGCATCGTTATACTTAAAGTCGGCATAGTAAGCCATCAGTCCAACGACAGGTGAACCGGCTGAGCGCACCTGATAGGTCTTCTGGGTGTAGGCGGCTGCGTAGGAGAACTTCTTGCTGTTGAAGATGTAGCAACCGTCGAAGATCAGCGTCTGGAGGTTGACTGGTGAGTAAAACTGGTCCTTTTCTGTCAAGTCCCATGATTCAGGCGCACCCCAATCGGTGAAGAAATCCGCTTCGGTCGTTGCGTAAGGGTCGTCAACCCATCTGTACTTTGTAGTACCTGCATAGTGTATTCTCGCCTGTTTTGCCTTGAACTTGTGCCAACGCAAGTTGACACTATACCATCTACCTGCGGTTCTGAGCGAGAGGTTCTGCCCCTTGTCGCCACCCACAGGGAAGGAATAACTGACACTGAGGCCCTTGTAGCCCACTTTCACACCCATTGAGGTGGACACGCGGGTCATGATGCGTGGGTCGATTGCCATGTCGCCCACTCCTTGGATGAGGGGCATTGTACCTCCTCCGTCGAACAATTCGGCTCCGTCCACCGTAGAGTGCATCTGCAGGTCAGTCTGTGCCACACGGCTCTTGATGCTGACTTGCCAAGGCTGTTCGGGAGTCTTGATGTAGTTGGTGTCCACGCCATGCACCATGGTGGCATCGGCGATTTTCTTCACTCGATGAAGGAGATTGTTCGATTCAACTTCCACCTGCGCCATACCTGCAGAAGAGATGAGCACAGTACATAGGCTAATGATTAGTTTACGTTTCATAGTGATTGATCTTAAATATTGTTATCGAATATGTTGTATTGTTTTTGAATGATATATTAATCTTATTCTCTTTTTGTTCTCTTCTTTGTGACGGCAGCGGGAGTCGAACCCGCTGCCGCCTGTCCGCTATTACAGTTTCACAGCGTTGGGGATATCGTACAGTTTGCCTGCTGTACCATCATAGTACTTCAGCGTCACCGACTCCCCTGCAATGCGACCGAAAATGACCAGTTGCGTGCTGCCGGACGCAGAGAGCGACACCGTGCCGCGGCACTCTTCGCCCACGAAGGCAGCCACCACGTTACCACTGACAGGTGTGATGCCAACCGTTGTCAGTTGTGCCTCTACACCAATCGTCTTCACGACGGGATACTTGGCAGAGCCGTAAGTGAACTCAGGGATGAAGTCCTCGTCAATGCCTGTCGTCTCGTCCGAGTCGAGGCTGATGTCGTCAGACAGGGTGAAGATGTGCTGCAGCGTCTGGTTGTAGTATTGCAGCGACATGTTCACTGTTTCCGAGCCCGTCTCGTTGCCGTAGGCTTTCATCACAAACTTGCCACTCGCCGTCTGGTCACTGCCCACGATGACGGCAGGCTTAGCCAGTGCACGTATCTCACCGTTCACAAAGAGTGCCATCAGGTCGCCCTCAGAGGCGTAGGGCAGCAGTGCATCCTCTATCTGCACCTTCAGGATGGTCCAGTTCTCATAGAGCGAGGCGTCAGGCTCCGTCCAGTCGGGGCGCTCCTGGTTGTTGCTCCAGTCTATCTGCCACACGGGAGCCTCGCTGAGCGAGGTCTCCGTGTAGGTGGCATTCGTGTTGTCGTTGTCGTCGTCGCTACAAGCCCCGAACATGAGGCATGCCAGCAGGACTACCATACTATAATAAATATTCTTTTTCATCTTGTTATTTTGTTTTGTCTAAGGAGTTTAGGAGTTTGGGAGTTTTTCACTCCTTTACTCCTTAACTCCTTAGAGGTTTTTCACTTAACAAAGACCTTCTTTCCGTTGAAGATATACACACCTTTTTGTGTTGGCTTCTTCAGCAGTTGCAGACCGCTGATGGTGTACCACTTGCCATCCTCGTAGTCAGCCTTGACGAAGTTGATGGCAGTTGGCTCATCAGGAGTACCGATGACAGCGTTAGCCTGGAAGGTCATCATCTCACCAGTAGCGGCAACAATCTCGCCGTCACGCTCGATGGCGAACCAGATGCCCTGCTTAGCGTCACTGGCGATGCTGAGGTAGAGAGGCTCTGGGGTCTCGGCGGCGGAACCGCTGAGAATGGTGGCTTCGCCCACCGTCTCGCCGTTGGCGTATGCCACGAGGATGTCACCATCTTCGACATCAAAGCCCTCCACTACGGCACTCACGCTCATCGTGCTGCGTGACTTAGCAGCGGCACGGTTGGTGCTGGTGCTCCAGTCCTCACGGAAGTTGCTGCTCATGTCGTAGTACGGATAGGTGAACGAGGTCTCGCCATCACCCGTGTGCAGCATCATGTAGCCCTCGCCGGGTCTCATGTACTGCAGACTGCCGCGCCAGTGTCCGGTGTTACCCGTCTTGGTGAAGTAGGCAAACTCGGTGTGGCTCTTAATCACGTCGCCCTGTTCAGCCTGGTCGTAGTAGTCGCTCAGTGCCGTCTCCACGGTCAGGTTGGTCATCGGCGTGTAGCCAATGGCGTTCCATCCCTTCGAGAGTGTGATGGTGCGGTCGTCTTGCTTCTTGACGGCGGTGCCGCTAATCGATAAGGTGCAATCCTGCTTCACCTTGATGGCATACGACTTCTGCGGTGTGATGGTCACGCTGTCGGTGTTGTCGGTGGCAATCCACTGCTTCTCGGCTGCCTCGTAGGTCATCGTCAGTTCGCTGCCCAATTCAGTCAGGATGTCGCCGTCGCTCCACTTCATGCTGCCCAGCAGTTTGTTTACGTCGTTCAGTTGGTCGCTCTTCACGTTGAACGATACCCAGTTCCAGCCCTTCTTCAGGTTGAAGTTCTGGACGAATGCCTCGCCGCCGTCGAAGCGCACGGGCGTGTCGGTGCCCAGCATGGCATCCTTGGCGAACGTGATGTCTGGCGTGGTGGTCAGCATAATCTCGCGACCGGTGCTGTACTGCCACAGGCGGAAGTTCAGTTCGCGGTCATTAGGCTGGCTGTCATAGACGGTCAGGTAGAGTCCCGTCTCGCTCGACTGCACGTCGTGCGTGATGTTGGCGAAGCCGTGGCACTGGTTCTCGTTGTCGAACACACCCACGATGTCACGCGGGTCGCTGTCCAACTCGCCGTAGAGATAGACCTGTCCGCTGATGTTCATCGAGTTCGCCAGGAACTCGCTGTTCACGCTCGCGGCCCACTCAGGCTGCTCGCCCTCCACCGTCAGGTTGAGGTAGAACGGCTCGGTGATGCCCTCCTCGTCGGTCAGGTAGATAATCTCGTTGTACGTGCCGATGTTCAGGTCCTTGCTCACGGTGGCAGTGACATAGTCCAGTGCCTGTGGTGCCACCACATCGCTGTACTTGTCGAGCGTCAGCCAGCGTGGGCAGTTCTCGATGGTGTAGGTGTGGCTCTGAGCACCGTTGTTGTAGAACGGCAGTTCAGTGCCCTCACTGCTACCATACTTGACGGTAGCATCCAGACGATTGATGAGCCACTGCAGGCTGCTGTTCGTCACGTAGTAGCAGGCTGTCTTGGGCGAAGCCATCGTATTGCCGTTCTTGTCCTCGATGTCGCGCACCGTCACGTAGAGGTTGCGGTGGTTCAGTCGGGCGGCAGGTTCGTCAATCTCCACAAGCAACTGGTTGCCCTTGCCGATAAAGCCGAACTTCAGGTTCTTCACCTCCTCGTTGGGCACCACGGGAGCGGCATCGCCGGCGTCGAAGTGCTGCAGGATTTCGTCGATTGAATCGACGAACACGTAGTCGCGCACCAATGTGTCGGTAGGCTCCTTCGTCTCCGGATTGAGTTGATAGCGCGGCTCGCCCTTGTCGTCCAGATAGAGTTTCTTGCTGTAGGCGTAGGGCACCATTTCGAGGTCGTTGTCCTTCTGACGCTCAATGCGGTCGAAGCCCAGATAGGTCAGCAGACCTGCCTCGTCACCAACCGGGCTCTTCGTGGCGTAAGTGCCGATGAGTTGCTCCGGCAATGCCTGGGCAAAGAACATCAGTTCGTCCACGTAACCCTTCAGCGGGGTCATGCCGTCCTGACTCAGCAGGGTGTCCTTCTCGTTGACGATGTCGTAGCGGCTGGCACCGATGAGCGGATAGCCGCCGCTGATGCCGCCCAACGTGTCGGTCTCGAAGGTTGTCACGAGTTCCTGATCCATATAGATGTTAGCCACACCTCGTCCGCGGTTCACGGTCATGGCGTAGTTGTGCCACTTGCCGTCGCTCCAGTTGCCTGGAATTTTAGCGGCAAAGCCGTTCGAGCGGTACACCAGTGTGTCGACCTCGAATCCGATGTGGAACTGGTTCTCAGCACCGTTGTCCTCCCTCAGACCGCGACCGTTAGAGAGCAGCGTGCCGCGTCCCTCAGCGTCGGTCTGGAACCAGAACATCAGCGTGTAGTCCTGCTCACTCGTGCTGTTCAAGGCATCCCGCGTCAACTGCACACCCTTGTCGGCTTTCTCCAAGTGCAGAGACACACCTTTCGGGATTGCCCACGAAGCGTCCATCAACTTGGCATTGGCGCCCTGAGTGTGGTCGATGACATAGTCACCCGAACCTTCGTTCATCGGATAGTAGTCCACGAGGTCCTTCTCGTAGCCCGTCAGACGATGGCTGCCATAAGTCGTGCCGATGAGTCCGCCAGTCATGGCGTTGTACCACAGGCGCGCCTCCATCATGCGACCCTCGTAGAACTTGCTCTCGTTGCGGTTCTGCTCATTGGTGCGACCGAAGATGAGCGCACCAGTGCCCGTATAGAGAGAGGTCAGTTTGCCACTGCCGATTTCTACGCCACCGTTGAATAAGGTCACGATGCTGTCCTGCTGGTTCAGCACGAGAGCCACCTGCGTGAAGCCTCTGCTGACAATTGCTGATTTTGACGTGAACTCCTGGTCGTTCACCACAGCCTTCAGTTTGTAGTCGCTGGTCAGCCACAGTTGCAGTTTCTGACCGTTCGAGCCATGCGAGAAGAGCGGCATGTCGCGACCTGTCTCGGCAGGCTTCACCATCAGGTCGATGGTCAGGTCCTTGCCGCTGAAGTTGCGCTTCGCCTCGCTTTCCACGCTGGCGGTCGTGCCGTTGAACTGCACGCTCACGGTCTCTGTGACGTTGTTGTTATTCACCTCGCCCTTCACCTCGAAGTTGGTGATGGCGCTCAGATAGTTGTTTTCTATGTCCTCAGAGAAGTTGAACACGATGTCGTCGCCCTGCGTCAGGATGCCGCTCTTCGGCTCAGGTGTGCCGAACAGTTGTGGACGGCGCGTGTCCTTGATACCGCTGATGATCTTCGACGATGTGGTCAGGAAGTCACTGCCATTGCGGCAGAAGAGCACAGCTCGCAGGTCGTAGCTGCGTTCAATCACCCAGCTCTCGCCGAAGAACTCAGTCACGATGTTACCGTTCTCTGGAATCAGCTTGCGAACGCCGTTGGCATTGGCCATCAGCGTCGGGTCTGCATAGAACGAGCAGATGTTCGTCCACGAGTCATCGCCGCGCTGCGACTCCTTGTACTGGAACTCAATATGGTCGAAGTTGTGCTGGTGACGGTCGAAGCCGTTGATGGTGACAGGCAAGTACCAGCCGCGCTTCGAATCCATCTGCGCATTGGTGTTCAGCACCCACTTGTCACCCGGCACGGCAATGGCCAAGCCTCCTGCCTCATGCAGGTAGTGAACATTGAACGAGACGAGTTCCTTGGTATTGACAGCGTCGGTAGGCGACATCACGCCGATGGTCAGACCCATGAAGTCGAAACCCTGGCCGGCACGCACCTCCATGTCGAGTTCCGTTTCCGAGCCCGGCACCACCGATATGGTCATGCCGCCAGTGGTCAGTGTCTGTCCGTTGACGCTAATCTTCGCACCGTTGGTGTTAGTCTGGTCAACGGAGAACAACTGCAGGACGGTCAGACCCTCGGTAGCCTCGGGCTTCTCGCTCTCGTTGCTCACATACACCTTGAAGTGGGCTGCATCGTTGATGGACACGCCACTCACATCCTGCTTGTCTAAGCGAATCTTCGGGTTCACAATCTTCAGCGTGCGGGCATCAAGTTCCCGTCCCGTTTCATAGAACTTCGTCGTGCGCTGGTCTTCCCACGGATTCTGAGTAGCACCGCCACGGGTGCGGAAGACGAAGCCACGCGGACCTGTGAGGCCATCTTCGCGAGCCTCCTTACCCACGAAATCGGTCACCAAATCAGTCATCTTCTCGAATTGGTAGTTCGTAAAGATGTTGGTAACACCTACGGAATCGTTAGCGATATACCGTGGATTGATCATGTTATGGACTAACGACCCGGACTTATCATACTCATACAGGGGCTTCACGCGATAGACATCCACACTCAGACGGCTCATCGGGTCGGTTGCAATGGTAAAGCTCTCCGTACGGTTGAACGCCTTAGCCTCAGAATTGGCACCTACCGTCTGGTATAAGGCCACAGGGGTAATGGTCCACTGGCTCAGTTTGCCAGCGAAATCAAGCGACGCATTCCATCCATCGTCCTTGCTAATATCCACCTTGGAGGTAGCCACTCCAGGGCTTTTCCAATATTTCATCTCTTCCATTGAAGCAAGGATACTGCCCACAATGGTAGCACCAATAGAGAAGGCCGAAGTGGCATAACTGATGCCGGGGCCGAAGTAGTCAACCTCGGTGGCAACGGGGAAGTGGTGCGTCCATGAGTTAGAGAAGTTACTGTCGAAGGTCTCGCTGTAGTTCACACCTTGAGCACCAGCTATGTCATAGTTGGTCAGCAGGTCGCTGGCTTGCAGTTTCTCATACTCGTTCTGGGCGATCATCTCCGTCCAGGCCTTGATGATCTGGTACTTCTCTGTCACCTCATCGTTGAACTGATCCGGCGATGTGCCATTAGGTATCACTACCATGTAGTTGATGCCCTTTTCGGCTTTGTCGATGTTGTAGTTGTAGGCACGGTCGGACAATTGCTTGTTCACCACGGCAAACATCGAGTCCTTAGGTTCGCGCAGCGACCAATAGACAGGCTTGCCAGTCCTGTCGGCTATCGCCTGCGCCTCGTCCTTGGTGCCACAGAACATCATATCGACAATCTCCTTCGCCTTGTTAGGAATAATCTGCGTCAGGATTTGCTTCTGCGAGTAGATGAACTGCGACTGTATCTTTGGACCATAGCCCAGTGCCACGTCGCGTATCAGGTAGATGCTGTCACCATTGGCATCACAGCCCTCGGCAATCTTCACCACCGTTCCATAGTCGATGTCCTTGGTCATCTCGGATGCCTTGTTGATGCCACCCTGGCGACCGGCTATCTGGTCAAACATCTTTTTGTTCACGGCGCGGACGGTGGACATCGGCGTCACCACCACGTTTTGCACCGCACCGATGTAGAGGTCGGCGTCTGCACCCACCATCGACGGGTCGCCGCTGGTGCTGATGTTGTTGCCGATGGCCATGGTATAAGAGAAGGCCTTGCTGCCCTGTGCTGAGTAAATAAATTGGTCAATAGATCCCTCCTGTGTTTCTCCGGCACTGATGGGACCGACAGCGGTACCTGAACCTTGAGGTGCCACCACGGTGGCAGACAAAGTTTGCAGTTTCTTACCATCCTTATAGGTAATCATGATACCTGCCATCAGCGTCAGGTTCATCATGTACGAATAGTTCAGCGTAGCGCCCTTGGCCAGCGTGTTCGAGCTGTAGGATCCAGGCGGGTCACGCAGGATATCGAACAGCAGAGGCTGACCATCAGTCAGAAGTTCTGTGCTCTCGCCAACGGGGAACATATTGAGCACATAGCCCTGCAGGGGCTTAGCCTCAAGGAAGGTTCCGTCGCGCATCACGGTGAAGGTCACCGTCTTCAGCGATTTTTTCATATTGGTGGTCTGGCTGGCCTGCACGGTGAAGCGTGCCCGTCCGAGGCTGTCTATCGCCACTGGCTCATCGTATGAACCGGGGTTCATGCCGTTCTGCATCATGGCCATGCCGCCGCCCAGTCGGACGATGTCAACCTTGCCAGCTGGGTCATTGTTGTAAAGATAGTTCTCGCCCACCTGCAACTCAATGGTATATTTGCGATCAATGCTGAACACGGGGTACGTGAAGCTGTAAACCGCCTTCGTCGTGTCGGCGGGGTTCGGGAATGCCAGAGGCACCTCCACCGTCTCGCCCGTCAGTTCGCTGGCGTAGTAGTTCTTGTCGCCGAAGTAGTCGAACGAGTCGTAGCCCAACTGCTTGTAGGTCACCTCCACCGGTGCACGGTAGATGCGGTTGTAGATGGCGTTGTAAGTCAGCTTGGGGTCTTTCACCGTTATGGTGTCAACGTCCTTGTAGCTGCCCGTGTAGGTAATGGTGTCCGGGGTGAGGCAGTCGGTCAGGTCGATGACCTCGCTCACCTGTCCCTCCTGGAACAGCGTGGGATAGCCGGTGCAATACACTTGCTGCACCTTCCAGCGTACTGGTGGCAGCAGCAGTTCGTACTCACCCGTCGTCGGGTCGGGCCATACGGTCATGCGCTTGCGCTGGGTCTTCACCGACGTGAAGTGCTTGTTGCCGTTGCGCTGGTGGCGCACCACCTCCTCACGCTCCGTCTTGTTCGGGTTCAGGTTGTCATAGACCAACCACGACGTGTTGTCGCCCTCAAGGGTGAGCACGATGGTCAGCGAGTCGCCCAGGTTGTTTGTCGAGAGGTTGTTGCCCAAAGGCTTCTGGCCCTGATCCTCGCCGCCGACCACGCGGCCAGCGAGCTTCACCTTCGTGGCGTCGTAGAAGTAGATGCCAGCCACATCGTCGGTGAAGTTGTGGCCAGTGGCGCCCTTGAAGTAGCCGTCATTCGTAAAGTTGTGGCCGTCCATCACCACCTGGATGGTGTCGTTGCCGGGCAGCACGCGGAAGGAGAACGAGCCGTCGTACTCTGTCTCTAAGAGCTTGCCCTTCGTGTTGTAAACCTTCTTGCCGTTCACCTTGAAGTTGGCACCCTTCACGGGGATGCTCGTGCCGTCGTACATCACGTAGCCCGAGAAGCGCTTGCCGTTCAGGATGGAGATTTCGCGCAGCGTCTCGTCGTTGCTATGGGCATCGAAGGTCACGCTGAAGCCCTTTGGCGAGAAATCTTCGCCGTTCTTGCCCACGGCACTCACATCGTACGTGACGCTCGCACCGCCCTGGTACGACCGTTCGTCGGCCACGAAGTGTCCGCTATCGTCGGTGAAGACGCTCATCACCTTTTTACCTTTATAGTTGATGTCCACCTGGATGCCGGCAGCGCTGGTGCCGTCGTTGAAGCGCACATAGCCATCGACGCGGCCCGTGTGCTTGCACTCGCCCACCTTCACTTCGGTCGCGGTCGAGTCACGGCCCTCGCAGTCATTCACACCGAGCACCTTGTATTCGTAGATAGCCAGAGGCGACACGCTGGTGTCCTCATAGCTCATATCATCCAAGAAGGTGGCAATCTCTTTCCAGGCATCGTCGCCCTCGCCCTTCACGCGGCGCATCACGGTGAAGTAGTCGATGGGGTTGCCGTCGGTGTTCCAGGCCAACAGCACGCTGCTCTGCCGTGTCGTTGTCACCAGTTCCTGGTCTATCGTACCCGTGTTCTTGTGGTAGAAGTTCGGCAGTGTCGGCTTGGTAATCTCAGCGTAAACGGGTTCAGGAACCGTTGTGGTTTCAGGCATGAGCTTGTCGCCCTCCTTCGTCCAGCCGTAGGTGAAGTATGGTGCAAATTCTGCCTCAGTGGCACCAGTCATGCTACTGCCCATCACAGGCACCACTTTGTTGCCATCCACCTTCCACTCAGGACCCAGATTCTTGGCCAGATCGTTTGCTGACAGCGAGCCAACGTTGTTCCATGTGGTGCGTCTGGTCATCTTGGGCAGCGCGTTACTGCCATCCACATACCAGTTGTCAGCGCCCAGTTTATCGACCACTTTCTGCGGATTGCTATGGTTGATGCCAGCGTAATTGACTTCGTTCCAGCTTACGCCTTTGTAGGTATAGTTATTTGTGCTGTTGCCGGTATTACCCCATGCATCGCCATTCCCCTTATAGCAAAATCCAGCGTGATCCACGTAGTAATAATTTCCGTCATCCAAGCAATTGGTTACGTAGTTATCTGCACCGCCTCCCCAGCCGATGAATGCTCCGACGTAGGATGTTCCATCATTCTTTCCATCGTTCTTGGTGCTAATGGCACCGTCGTACAGACAGTTGTTGATGGTGTGCGGTGAATCGTGTGCATGGCCAATGAAGCCGCCGGCATGTGTTGTGTTACAATGGATAGAGGGCGATACCCAGCAACTCTGGATATTGCCTCTAAAACTGCTACCC
Organism: Prevotella sp.; assembly: GCA_017467565.1. GTDB lineage: Bacteria > Bacteroidota > Bacteroidia > Bacteroidales > Bacteroidaceae > Prevotella. The sequence continues at coordinate 8,148 of JAFUSV010000008.1, read as the reverse complement.
ACGAGTCCGGCTACGTGCTGGTCGCCGCCCATGCTGCCCGTGACGTGCAGGTTCTGGATGGTGTAGTCTTCGGCAGAAAGGAACAAGCCGTCAGTACCGTTGAGGTTCAGCGTATGGGCGTTGCCATCGAACGTACCCTTGAGGTTAAAAGCAGAAGTGCTTACTGTGATATCGGCATTCAGTATGGCGTTCACGATCTTACTGCCACGGTTGGAAAGTGCCGTCCGGTACTCATTCCAGTCACTGACGTTGTTGATGACGTGGCAGAACTCCTTGGTGGCATAGCAGTCCCGAGTCGTGTAACCGGCACCGCGCGCCCATGTGTCGCTGCCTTGGGGGTCGGTGTTGACACTGGCGGGCTTGAAGAGGCAGTTCACAAAGGTTACGAGACTGTTAGACCAGCCCACGAAGCCGCCGTTGTTATAAGTATTACCCTCGAAACTACCGTCGAAGACACAGTTGCGGAAGGTGACACTTACATTCCCTGCTTCTTCAGCACCCATGAAGCCACCGATGGAGCCGTCGCCATTCGCACTGCTATTGAGCGTGACCGACGAGCGGCAATTCTCGATGGTTACCGAACTGGTGGCATAGCCTATCAGTCCGCCCGCATATTGAGCCGTGGTCTGGACGGTGCCAGCCGTCCGCAGGTTCTTGATAGTTGCAGCGCCTACATAAGCGAAGGGCCCGACTGCGGCACCATCAGTTCTATTGATAGCGACATTCAACGTATGGCCGTTGCCATCGAAGGTGCCGCGATAGACAGCGGCCAAACCTCCACCAACATAATTGTTGACCGTGATGTCGGCGGCGAGGACAGCGTCCACGTCGTACTGACCCTTGGCATCTTCCACCATATTGACAAACGTAAGCCAGTCGGCGGCGTTGCGGATGATGACCTGCGATGCATATTCGCGGGTAGCATAACTGTTGGTGAGCGAGTAAGTAACGTCCTGGTTGTCTAACACTGCCCACGTATCGCATTTATCGCCTTTGGTGGTGAGATGGTCGGGGGCAAAGAGACTGTTGTTGATAGACAGCGTGCTGCCTCGGGCTACCCAGCCTACGAAGCCGCCGTTCTCCGCGCTATTTTCACCCTCAAAAGCACCGTCGAACTTACAGTTGTTGATGATGACGGTGGCACCGCTCTGGCGGCCTATAAAGCCACCGTTGTCGGTAGCGCCGTTGTAGGAAGATTTGATAGTGACCGACGAGCGACAGTTCTCGATGGCGATTGTGGACTTATCATTGGCATTGGCAATGAGACCAGCTACATTTCGCTCGTTGGTAGAAATGGTGCCAGCCACATGCAGGTTCATGATGGTGGCATTGCCTACATAGCGGAAGGGAGCAATGAAGCGGTTGTTGTAGGCGCTATTGGCACTTCCGCTGTAATTAACAGTGAGCGTGTGGCCGTTGCCGTCGAAGACACCCCGGTAGGGAGAACTCGAATTCCAGCCTATCACTGCATCGGTCGCGATGTCGGCATAGAGGCGGGCATTTACGTCGTACTTGCCCTTGGCATCCTCCACCTTCTGGTTAAACGCTAACCAGTCGGCAACCGAGCGGATGGAGAAGAAGTAGTTCTCCACCTGGTCTAGGTCGTTGATGGGCGACTCGCCCTTCTCCACATACATCTCTATATCATAGTTCACGCACGAGCGCGTGAGGTTCACAATCTTGTAGCGTTGTGTGCGGTCGTTCTGGTCGAGATTGTAAATCAGGCTATCGACCACAGCACCGGCCTTGTTGCGCGACATGACGCGCAGCACCATCTGGGCACGCTCGTCCCATACAGCGCCATGCTCGTCGGCATAGTTCCACGACACGCGGACGGTGTAGGCATTCTTGTCCTCCCAATCAGCCGAGTAGTCGGCAATGCGCAGCAGGTGCAGGTTATCGACAATGCTCTTCGTGCTCGCGAAGCAACTGTTCTTGGCCCAGTTCCAGTCTTTGGTGATGGTGCGGCGCACGCGGTAGGTCAGCTTGTCGAGCGTACCGCCATTCACCAGCATGTCAGGCGTGATGTCATCCATCAGCGTGTTGTCAACGAAGGTATAGGTTGACTGCTTGCTGACAGAGATGTAAGGCAACTGTTGTATGGTGACGAAGTCCTTCTCCTCACCGGTAATCGAACGCTGCACCTCGAAAAAGTCGGTGGGTGTCAAATCCTCATCGTCAGGATAGGTTATGTTCCACTTCACTTCCACCTTCAGGTCCTGGCCGTCCAATTGGCGGGCGGTCACTCCGACGGGGGTGTGAATCACGGGGATGTTCTGCACCGCAGACCCTTGGTTCTCTATGAGGTAAGAACCCTTGTCGCTCGCCTCCTTGTAGCTGCAAACGACGCGGAAGTTACGGTAGGGCACGTTGGCATCGAGCAGGATGGAACTGCTCTTCACGTTCTCAATCTTCTCCTCATGACGCTTGCCGGTATCGTCAGTGTACTCGTAGTGGGCACTGACAATGCTGTCGGAAGCCAGGAACCAGGGTATTTCCAGTTTGCCCGGGTTGTTCGCGCTCAGCATGGGCAGCGAGACGAAAGGCTCCAGCTTGGCACTTGCCGCCGGCATACTGATCTCCTTTGCCTGGAGGCCTGGCACTTGACGGTCTAAGACAGTGGCAGAGTTACCGTTACGCTTGACATACCAGGTGAACCTCAGCTTCTTGCCTAAAAGGTTGTAGGGCACAGCCCACTCGGCACTGAACCCGAAGGTCTTGCCGTCGCTGTTGCGCACCACGTCTTTCCAGCCGCCATTATTCTTGGTCAGCCGGAAGGTGTTCCTCGAATTACCCAGCGTAATGTCGAAGAAACCATCGGCAGTGGTAGTGAAGTTCACCGGCAACGTTGTTTTGTCGTTGTCGATGTCCGTTTTAGACTCCCAGTGGAAGATGGTGATGGGGTCAGCGCCATCTACAGAAACCCGGAGGTTACCGTCGTAGATCCACGTGTCGGCACCGCTCGTGTCATAGCACGGAGCCGTGAAGTAGATGACATTCGAGCCGCCCAGTTCCACTACGTAGTTGTCCGGCTCATCCTCATACGATGCCGCCGCCGTCTGTGGCAGCAGCCATGCGAAGAGCACCAGCAGCAGCATCCACTGCCACGGTCGCCCTCGCCTCAAGTTAGTTAATTTGTTGTACATAAATAAAAGAATTTAATAAATGTATATAAATAAAATGTTGTTTCGTTGTTTTTGTCTAAGGATTGTATGTTTATTAAACGCAAAATATTTATTCAGGGATAAAGTTAACAACGTAGGGCTGGTCATCCTGCAAAGGGGGAAGTTCTGGACTGAAGTGATGCCAGTCGCTGACGGTGTAGATGCGGCTGAGACGGGCGCAGTAGTAACAGAGACTGACGGCACCGCTGTCGCTGGTGCCTGCCACGACAAGGGGAAAGTAGATTTGTCCGCTCGTGTGCTGAGGGGTGCTGACGGCACGAATTTCGCCGTCCACGATGGCGCACAGCAGGTCATCGGCGGAGGCATAGGGCAGCAACATTTCCTGCAAGGTCACCTGCGCGGACATGGTGTACTCGTAGCGCATGTACAGGTCGGCGGGCACGGTCCAATCCGGTCGTTTGTCAGTACCTGTGGCCAGGTAGGAATTGGACGTTTCCTCCTGCTCGTCGCTGCTGCAAGCCCCGAACAAGAGACCTGCTAGCAGGACTACCATACTATAATAAATATTCTTTTTCATCTTGCTATTTTGTTTTGTCTAAGGAGTTTAGGAGTTTGGGAATTTTTCACCCCTTTCACTCCTTTACTCCTTAGAGGTTTTTCACTTAACAAAGACCTTCTGGCCATTGAAGATATACACTCCCTTTTGTGTAGGCTTCTTCTGGAGTCGAATACCTTGGAGGCTGTACCATCCGTCGCCATTGAGACGGTCGGCGGGGAGGAAATGGATGAGGGTGGGCTGAGCCAGCGTTCCCATGACGGCGTTGTCCACGTAGGTGAGGGACTGCGGTGTCGTGGCGACAGGTTCACCGTCGCGTTCGAGAATGAAGTGCAGATCCTGCTCCGATGCTCCCACTGTGAGGAAGAACAAGGGAGCATTGTCCTGCGTAAACTGGGAATCGATTTCTGCCACGCCACGCACTTCGGCGCCCTCGTAAACCACCAAGCGGTCACCTGGCTTCAGGTCGAAGTCCTCCACTCGGGCGATGACGTTCATGGACGAGCCCGTCGTGTTGCGGAAGATGGGTGCCTTTCGTGTCTCCGCAGTATTGTACTTCGTTCCTGTGCTGTAATACGGGTACCAGAATTTGCAATCTGTAGCGGCCTGACGTCGGAGCATATAACCCTCGCCTGTGCGCAGGTATTCCAGCGTACCCTTCCACATTCGGTTGCCCATGGCATCAATGCTGAGCACGGCAAACTCGCTTTGCGACTTGATGATGTCGCCTTCCGAGGCAGCATCGGTGTAGTCCGCCAGAGCCGTGGCAATGGGCAGGTTCATGGTCGAAAGGTAGCCGATGCGGTTCCATCCCTGATGTATTGTGATGCTTTCGAAGGACGCATTCTCGCCAGCAATGTAGATGGTCTTCGGGTTCTTCGTATAGAAGCGATACATGCGCTTCGGGTTCAACTGTGTCGTCTTATCGCCATTGTCCCAATAACAGGTGTTGCTTTGCTGATCAAGTTTGTACGTAAGCAGGAATGCCCGATTGTTGCTCTCCAGAAGTTCCAGTCCGTCGCCGGCATCCCACGTGCCCATGCCATTCAGCAGGTCGCTCACGGTTGCCTCTTCGGGCTGCACGTAGGTTGAAGCCCAGTTCCAGCCTTTCTCCAGTTTCACTGCCTGCACCTCCTTCCAACTGGCAGTCAAGATGACAGGATTCGTTGCCGTACCTAAGATGGTATCGGCTTGGAACAGAATGGTTGCCTCCGACTCTTCCATGAGTGGGGAAGAATCGTTTTTGTGGGTCACCACATGGATGCGTCCAGTCGAGGCATCGTAGAACTCGAAGTTCACAGGCGTTCCATTGGCTCCTGCCGTGTTGTAGATGGTCAGATAGACCAGTCCGTCGTTTTCCGCTGTACCCTGTTTGACGTGGGCAGCCCCCAATGTGCGGTGTCCCGTACCTACGGCGGTCAGGATGTCGTCCGTGTCGTGGGCTATCTCGTCACCTATCGTCACACGGGCCACCATGTGCATCGTCATGTTGCCGCGTTTGAGTTCGTCATCGACAGCCCAATCGGGTGCATCGCCACGCACACGGATAGTGAGAGGAAGCGGTTCCGTCATGCCATTCTCGCCAACGATGTAGATGATTTCCTCGAAGTCACCGATGTTGATGTAGGGCGAAATGGTCAGCACAATGGGCATCTCGTCCAGTGCATCAATCTTGCCTCTCGTCTGTGAGGCTGTAATCCACTGGGGCATACCTTCGAGCGTAAACTCCTTCGTTTTGCCGCTCAGGTTCTCGATGGCCAAATCGACAGTCGCACCCTCGCCGTATTTCACATTGACGGTCTTCCGCTTCACGTTCCAGCGTAAGGGTGTACGATAGACATAGAGGTCCATTGCCACGGGCGATGCCATCAGGTTACCCTGTAGGTCTGCCACCTCCTTCACGGTCACATATACGTTCGTCTTCTCTATCTGGTAGTCGGGCACATCAAGGTTGATGAAGAGTTCATTGTCTCGGGCCACATACGAATACTTGATGTTTTCCAACTTGCCGGCGTTCACCATCGGTGCGTAATGACGGCGGTCTGCATGGAGTGCGATGACTTTCTCACTAACGATGGTATCCACGTGGTTCTCCACAATGTTACCGTGGTTGTCCTTGTACTTCTTCAGGCTCAAGCCCGTCGGCATCAGTCGTTGCGTGTTGTCTGTCTGCCGTTCGGAACGGCTGAAGGGCAAGTAGGCAAGCAGTCCTATCTCTTCGCCCGACGGTGAATTCTTGCTAATGAGTTTCAGTACGTTTTCGGGTAGTGCCATCTCGAACATGGCAAGTTCGTCGATATAGCCTGCCATTGTTGAGTCGAAAGTGGAAAGTTGAGCGTTGAAAGTGGTTCCGAGGTAAAGCGCATTGCCTTGGATGCCGCCAAGGGTGTCAACAGGGAAGGACTGTTCCAATTTCTCGTCCACGAAGAGGCGACCCACATTTTGGGCTCGATTCACCGACACGGCAACGTGGTGCCACGAGCCGTCGTGATAGAAGCCGCTGGCATTCACTTGCTGTCCACCAGAACGGAAGAACAGTTTTCCGTCTTCCAGACCGATGTTGAAGTGATCTTTCCAGCCGCTCTCGGTGCGCGCCTCGCCGTTGGACATCAGTGTGCAGTCCTCGTCGTTGGTACGGAACCAGAACATCATTGTATAGTCTTCGTATTCCGTGCGTTGGAAGGGCTGTGGATTCAACTTGATACCCTCCGTTCCGTCCAGACGCATGCTGATGCCGTCGGGCACCTTCCAGGTGGTACCAGCCAGCACGAGGTCGTTGCCGCCCACGGCATGGTCGTAGGCATACTCACCACTGCCCTCGTTCATCGGATAGTTGTCAATCAGTCCCAGTTCTGTCCCCTTCAGGCGTTTCTTGGCGTAAGTGCCCAGTTCAGCACTGGTCATGGCTTTGTTCCAGAGGCGAACCTCCATCATCTCGCCCTCGAAGCCGCTGCCGAACACGAGATTTGCCGTACCGTCGTACATGCCATCAAACGAACTACTGCCAATGGATTCTTGATCGTTGTAGAAAGTGACGTGCGTCTGGTTTTCCTCTTCATCTACGTCAAATACGTAGGCAACATGGCGCAGTTCGTCGAATTCCACCGCCTTTTCACTCTGCATGGCTATGCCGTTCACATTGGCAGTCAGATGTCCGTCGCCGGTGACGCCAAGAATCATATAGGTATTATCGCTCATGGTCTGGCTCACCACGCTCATGTCTTCACCCGTCTGCCGGGGCTTCATCATCAGGTCGAACGTGAAATCCTTGCCTGCCAAATTCCGTTTCCCCATAGAGGCAGCCAAAGCCCATCCCTCGAACTGCAGGGATGTGTCCAGCGAGATGCTGCTCTGGTTGGTCAGACCCAGCACTTCGAAGTTGTTGACCGGCGAGAGGTAATTGTAAGCAATATTCTCCGAGAACGGAATCCTTATGTCGTCGTCAATGCCCAGTATGCCGTTCGTGGGCAGTGGTGTTCCGAATGGTTGCGGACGGCGCGTGTCTTTGATGCCGCTCAGAATGTTGGAGGAGCGTGTCAGATAGCCGCTGCCGTGGCGACAGTAACACACGGCGCGTATGTCGTAGTATTGTTCCACAGGATCGTTCTCGCCGTAGAAGTTGGCGTCGATGAATCCATTGTTCTTCATTAACTGCTTCTCACCCGAGGCCAATGCCATCAGTTCACGTCCCTCGTCGGTGTCAGGATAATACGAGCATACATTGACCCAGTCCTTATCTCCCTGCGTCGAGAGTTTGTACTGTAGTTCGATGTGGTCGAAATTCCGGAAATTCACGTCGAAGCCGTCGATGTGTACGGGCAGGTAGTATATCTGCCGTTCCTTGTCGTAGGATGACTCGGTATTCACGACCCAATTGTTGCCGGGCTTCGAGATGTTCACGGAACCGGCTACCGGGACGAAGTGCGCCGACAGGCTCACCGTCCATGTGTGATACACGTCTTCATCGTCGTAGAGCGTGATGCCCAGGTCATCGTAGTCGTATTCCGCTCCGGCATACACTTCCACCTGCTTCTCGTAAATGACGCCCGGATCCATCCAAAGTTCGATGCCCGTGCCAGTCAGCGGCATGCCGTCGACGAAAATCTTGGCACCGTTGGGGTTCATGCTATCTTCCAGATAAAAATACATTTCGTTGGAGATGCGGTCAGGCATATCGCTCTCGTTGGTCATGTAGATGGTGAAACGGGCGGGTTCGCCGTAAGGAACATTAGAGACACTCGGCTCCTTGGCCCAGATGCGGAGTTTGTTGATTTGCTGAGTAGCCTGGTCCAGAATGGCACCGGGGTTGTAGAACATGGTGCGACGCTCCTCTTCCCATGGTGAAGCCGTGGCTCCAGCCAAGGTGCGGAATACAAGGTTGCGGTAGCGTGGCACACTGGCAAGGCTGTTGATGTAACTCGTCGTGTTGCCGCTGTCGGGGCGACCGTTGTATATCAACTTCAGGTT
>JAFUSV010000072.1 GCA_017467565.1 Prevotella sp. | reverse complement strand
CGCAATAAAGGGGAAAGTGAAAAGTGAAGAGTGAAAAATTTGCTACCGCAATAAAGGGGAAAGTGAAAAGTGAAGAGTGAAAAATTTGCTACCGCAATAAAATGAAAAGTGAAAAATGATGAAAGCAAATAGCAAAACGGTGCGTTCAGGGTGTATTTGCCTGATGATTGTGGTTGTCCTCTTCTCAGGCATCGGCTACCGTATGGGTGCCGCCAATATGTTGAACACAATCATGAAGACGGCTCACGACCTGTTGCTCAACACCGTCTTCTATCTTATGGGCATCTGTGTCATCACGGGGGCTATAGGCCGGCTCTTCGTTGAGTTTGGCGTCGTCAGCATGCTCGAGATGCTGTTGCGCCCGCTGATGCGTCCGCTGTTTCACCTGCCGGGTGTGGCATCGCTGGGTGCTGTGATGACTTTTCTCAGCGACAATCCCGCCATCATCTCCCTGTCGCAGGACAAGCGCTTTGCCAGTTATTTCAAGAAGTTCCAGTACATCTCGCTGACCAACTTCGGCACCGCCTTTGGCATGGGACTCATCGTTATTATCTATATGATAGGTCAGGGCTACTTCGTGGCACCTCTCATCGGATTCATAGGAGCCTTCGTTGGCTGTATCGTCTCCACACGTCTGATGCAGCACCTGCTGCTGAAGAGCTATCCGCAGTATGCCACTGAGGATGCTGTCGAAGCCGAGGCAGTAGAGCGGCAGCAGGAAAGCGTGAAGCAGGAGGAGAAGACCCTCTTCCTGCGTATCCTCAACTCGTTGCTCGATGGTGGCCGTACGGGTGTCGACGTAGGTCTGGCTATCATTCCTGGCGTACTGATAATCTCTACGCTGGTCATGATTCTCACATTCGGCCCTGGCGCCGATGGTGTCTATAGCGGTCAGGCCTATGAAGGTGTCGAACTGCTCCCGTGGCTGGCATCCAAGGTCGATTTCCTGTTCAACTGGCTCTTCGGTTTCTCCGATCCCCATCAGATAGCCTTCCCTATCACGGCCCTTGGAGCCGTCGGTGCTGCCCTGAGCTTGGTGCCGGGATTTGCCGCTGAGGGATGGATAGACGGTAACGCCATCGCCGTCTTCACGGCTATCGGCATGTGCTGGAGCGGCTATCTGAGTACACACACCGCCATGCTCGACTCCCTGGGCTACCGCGAACAGACGTCCAAGGCCATCATCTCGCATACCGTGGGAGGCCTCTGTGCTGCCTTGGCCGCCCACTGGCTGTTCATGCTCTACACGCTCTGCGTATAAGAGGAGCGTTGTTTCCCGGCGTTTTCCGCTGGGAAACTTTTTGTTTCTCAGTATGAAACTCAGGAAACAAGTAGTTTCTAAAAAAAACAAAAAGGGAACAAATGTAATTTGAACACTATTCAGTCTCTTATCTCCTCACCACTTTTCTGACAGTACCGTCGGAGTAGCGAATGATGTTGACACCCTTCTGCTGAGCTCCTTGCTGACGAATGCCGCCGATGGAGTAGACCTCCGTGGGCTGTTCGGCGAAGGTAGAAGGCTGCAGCTGTTCGATGTCTGTGGTCGTAGTCTTGATACGCGACAGGGCCATGATGCTGCCATAGGCAGTGTTGGTAGAGGTAAAAGTGACGGATGCCAGCAGGCGGGACTCATCGACGGGTATGGAGAAATCAAACAGGCAGTAGTGGTTGTCGGAGCTGAAGGTGTCGTTGTCGCGGCGTATGTTGCCCAGTGCGGTGACAGCTTCGTCACCCTGCGGGTTGCGTACTGACCAGTCGCGTATGCCATAGCTGCCCATGTGTACGGTCTCGCCGTCGGCGTAGTTCAGGTCTATACTGATTTCGGATGCTCCGTTGCCGCTGGTACCCAGCACGAAGAGCTCGCTGGTGGCGACGGGCGTGCTGAAGGTCAATGTGCCGCTCTCGCCGTTTTCACGGAGGCAAAGGGCATTAGGATTGACGTATGATGACAGGACGTAGTTGACGCTTTCGTTGCCCGACGTGATCCTGCGGTTGAGGGGCAGTCCGCCTTCCTCCTTCAACAGCTGTGAGTAGAACACGCGGTTGGAGGCGTCGATGGTGGCTGATGAGTAGTTGGAGACCGGAGAACTTTCAGCTACGACGTCGGCATTCCATCCGCTGGCGATGGAGATAGGCTCAGTCTCGATGACGCGTGGCGGCAGCAGGTTCTTGTCCATGAACTTCAGTCGCTGCTGAATCCAGTTCTTCAGGTAGTCGACGGCTTGGTCGTAGTTCTTGGCGTAGAAGGGTATGGGCCAGATGTTGCTGCGGTCATAGATGCCCCAGGCTCTCTCGTTACGCTCGGTTGCTCCTTCAGCCTTCAGCAGGTTGGTCAGCGAGTCGACGGTAGCCATCAGCCGCTGGTCGGAGTGGTTGTTCTGTCTGTAGGCCTGCCAGCGGTCCTTCAGGTCGCTGACATAGTCCTCGTCCATCATCATTTTATACCAATAGAAGGGTACGGGGCAGTCGTCCTGGCTGTAGTTGATGTTGAGCATGAGCTGCCATTGGTCCGTGCGTTCGCCGGCATAGTAGTTGGCATTACCCCAGGCTATGTTGAAGTCCCAGAGCGTCGTCTTCCATCTGGGGTCTATTCCCTCGGTCTGCCAACGGGTGTCGCTGCGCTTGTAGAGGTGGGTGCTCAAGCGGTATCCGTCGATGTTCATCGACAGTTCGGTAGCCAGCATGTAGTCGATGAACGAGAGGTCGTCCACGTACTTGCGGTAGCCATTCGTATGGTCCAGCCAGTTGGCAGCCTTGAACGAATCCTCCATCTTGTCGATTTCGGCATGCAGGGCATCCTGTGTGCCGGCGGGCATCTCCCAGAACTCATCGTCGGCCGGGTCTTCATATTCATATTTAATGGTGAACCTCGACTCGCGGCTGCCGTCGAGCGACTGCCACGGATGATGCTTCGAAGTGTAGTAGGGGTCGTAGCCGTGGTCGACCGATACGTGGTAGTCGCCGGTCATGTCGCCGTTGTCAGAGCCCGGGTCGTTGAGGTTCAGGCGGTGCTTGCCCTTTGACACTCTCTCGCACAGGGCATAGACGCCATAGTAAGTACCATCGAGGATGACCTCGCACATACGGGCTGACGGCACCCATTCGAACCAAGGACGCCCCAGTTCGAAGGATAGCACGTCGCGTATCATCGTCTCGTCGCACCAAGGTGCAATGAATCCCCATTTATTGTCCTTCGCCATGCCCAGTATCTTGACCTTCAGCTTGTTGCCGCCATAGTCGGGCAGCACATTGCTCTCCAGCGTGCGGAAGGCGAAAGGCTTCTTGTCGGAACTGCTGAACGAGCTGTTGCCACGATATTTCAGGGCGATGTATCCCTCGTAGTCGATGGTCTGTCCTCGGTGGGCGATGGTGTCACCATAGTTCAGTTGCCCGTCGCCATTGTGGATTATCTTCATCTTCGCCAGGATATAGTTGTCGCGCTGGATGGTCTGCCGGTTGGTGGTGATAAAGACAATAGGTAGGTTGGTCTGCTCGATTTTTACGGTCTTATCGCGCAGATAACTACGATAGTTGTCGCTTTGCTGAGCCCATGTTGTCAACATACAGGTACAGAGCAACAGGGCAACCGCCCAGATACGCATGGCTTTAGTTTTCATTACCTTAATCTTTACTTACTATTTCGCTTTAGGGATGCAATTGTTGCAAATCGCCGTGCAAAAGTACACATAAATTTGCAATGATGCAAGAAAAATGAGCATTCTTTCGTCTTTTTGGGAAAAAAACACTAATTTTGCACACCAAAAATATAACAAATCGTTAATTGTTGACACAAATATGAAAGTTTTGACAGCTAAAGAGATTCGCGAATCGTTCAAGAAGTATTTCGAATCGAAGCAACATGCCATCGTACCCTCAGCTCCGATGGTGATTAAGGATGACCCGACGTTGATGTTCACCAATGCCGGTATGAACCAGTGGAAGGATATTATATTAGGTACACGTGACCCAGAGCCGCGCCGTCGTGCTGATACGCAGAAATGTCTGCGTGTCAGCGGTAAGCATAACGACCTGGAGGAAGTAGGTCACGACACCTATCACCATACCATGTTCGAGATGTTGGGCAACTGGTCGTTTGGCGACTACTTCAAGGAGGGTGCCAT
>JAFUSV010000071.1 GCA_017467565.1 Prevotella sp. | reverse complement strand
ACGAAAACCAAGGCGAAGTTCTTCTCGTCGATGGGTGCCGCCCTGAAGCTCGACCCCACACGTATCAAAACGGCTGAGTTCTGGAAGGTGCAGGGTGACCCACTGGCACGTGCCTTGCGTAAGCGTTTTAAGCGCGACGGGAAGTATCCTAAGCGTAAATTCATGTGTGTCTACTCCGATGAACTTTTGGAGAATAAAGGCCATAACGCCACTTGCGGCACAGAGCTGTGCATGTGTCCCAAAGCCAAGAACGGTCCTGGCGATCCCAACCTGCTAAACCACGAATGGTGCTCGTCGAAAGCACAAATCAACGGTACCCTGGCCCATATCACCGCTATCTTCGGTTTCATGTTAGCTGGCCTCGTTATTCAGGACGCTGTTAATTCATAGCAATCAAATATCATTGACATCACCAACGAGCGCTACGAGGCCTTTACCAAGAACGCTTTCTTTCTGAATGAGGAACATGCCACGAACATCGCACTGATACTATCCGGTTCGCTGCACCACGAGAATGCCACATACGGCCAAAAAATCTACAAGGCCGACCAACGTAACGGTTACGCCTCGCTGCTGTTTGAAACCGATATCAACGATCACCACAGTCTTTCAACAGGTCTCAGCCTGAACCACGATTATCTGGATGAAAGGCTACGGGTAGGCAACCTCAAGTCGGGAATACAGACTTCTAAATATGACGAGACAACTCCTGGCATATATGCCCAGTACACCTATAAACTTGGTGAGCAACTGACGGTAATGGGTGGTTTGCGTTGGGATTACAGCAACATCTACGATAGTTTCGTCACCCCGAGAATGCATTTGAAATATTCGCCTAACGACATCATCACCCTGCGAGGCTCTATCGGAAAGGGCTATCGCACCAGTCATGTACTGGCAGAGAACAACTATCTGTTGGCTAGCGGTCGCACCATTATCATCGATGATGATTTGGACCAGGAGGAGGCTTGGAACTATGGCGTCAGTGCAGCCCTGAGCATCCCCATTGGTGAAAAGAAATTGGAACTGAGTGCGGAATACTACTATGCGAATTTTCTTCACCAAGTGGTGACAGATCTCGATAGTAACCCACATACCGTACATTTCACAAACCTCAATGGCAACAGCTATTCGCATACCTGGCAGGTGGAAGCCACGTACCCCTTTTTCGAGGGTTTTACAATGACGGTCACCTGTCGTCGTACCAATGTAAAATCGACCTATGGCGGTATTCTAAAAGAAAAACCATTGACCAACAAATACAAAGGTCTGTTGACGGCCTCGTATGCCCCAGGTCTCGGTAAGTGGCAGTTTGATGTTACCCTGCAGCTGAATGGTGGCGGACGAATGCCAACGGCTTACACCACCAATGAAGGGCAGCCCTCTTGGAGTGAGCGCTATAAAGGCTATGAGCAGTTGAGTGCGCAGGTGACTCGTTTCTTCCGTTATTGGAGCATCTATGCCGGAGGTGAGAATATCACGGGCTTCAAACAGAAGAATCCCATTATCGGAGCCGATGACCCTTGGGGCAGCTATTTCGACTCTACGATGATTTGGGGACCTATTCATGGCCCCGTCTATTACATCGGTGTCCGTTTGAATTGGAACAAAATATAAACAATGATAGTTATGAGAACAAGATTATTATTTGTGGCATTTGCTTTAGCCACCGTTTGTTTTGGCAAAGACATCAAGATTGTCGTGCTGAAGACGCAGCCAGAGATGCATTGTGCCAACTGTGAGAAGAAGATCAAAGACAATATACGCTTTGAGAAGGGCGTAAAGTCCATTAAGACTGACCTCGACAGCAAGACCGTCACTATCGAATATGATGCCGACAAGACAACTGTCGAGAAAATAATTGAAGGTTTCAAGTAGATTAGGTACGAGGCAACCGAGGTTAAACAAGAGAAGCCCCAAAAGGAAAAATAGCCGAATACCCTTTGTTTGGTATTCGAAATGCCAAATAATGGCGATTGTACACGTCTGAAAACTGCCGTACCTTTGCACCCAGATATTTTAATAGGGTAAAAAGGTATGAAGAGTTTTCAGAAAACACGATTAATTGTATTAACTTTAGCCATTGTTTTCAACTACGTGGCGTCGGCTACCCCCATTAGCGGTAAGGTGGCCGACGCCGGGACGGGTGAGGCAATTATTGGCGCTACGATTTATGATTCCCGCAGTCATGTAGGAGTCATCACCGATACCGAGGGCCGTTTCCATATTGACGTTGCAATCTTCCCTTCAGAATTGAAGGTGAGCTATGTGGGTTATGAGCAGCAGACCATCCGTGTAAAAGGCGATGATGGCGATCTTGTCGTGACATTGCATGAAGAAAATCAGCATTTGGGCGAAATCGTGGTCGTTGGCTATGGCACGCAGAAGAGGACACAGCTGACAGGTAGTGTGACGAAGGTGAAAGCCGACGTCTTCAGTCAGTCACAGGCATCTACGCTTGACGGTGCTTTGAGTGGTCAGGTGGCTGGTCTTAACGTCACCGCCAGCAGTGGTCAGCCGGGTGCCGACAGCCATATCCGCATCCGCGGCGGCAACTCGGTGAATGCCTCCAACGAACCGCTCTACGTCATCGACGGCTTTATCTATTTCAAGGACGCCAGCGCAGGTTCTACGGGCTTGGGCGGCATCGAGGGCAGCCTTAATCCGCTGGCCACCATCAACCCCAATGACATCGAGAGCGTGGAGGTGCTGAAGGATGTCTCAGCCACCGCCATCTATGGTTCGCGTGGTGCCAACGGCGTCATCCTCATCACCACGAAAAAGGGTCAGCGCGGCGACCGTCAGGCACGCATCAACTATACTTATAACATCGGCGTGAACAACATCAGCAAGAAGCTCGACCTGCTCAACGCCTCCGAATGGGCACAGTTCCAGAAGGACTACTGGGGCAACAAGGGCGGCTATACCGACGCAGAGATAGCCGCTCTTGGCGAAGGCACCGACTGGCAGGATGCCGTGCTGCGTACCGCTATTCAACAGAGTCACGAGCTGAGCATCACGGGTGGTGGCGATAAGAGCCGCTATGCCTTCTCGGCCAACTATACCGACCAGGACGGCATCCTGCTGAACTCCGGTTTCGAGCGCTACAACTTCCACACCAACGTGGAGTGGGAGCTGCAGAAGGACATGAAGTTTGGCGTCAACGCCACCTACGGCCGCTCGAAGCAGCAGGGCCTGACCACCACCGAGGAGCAGGTCTTCAACTCGTCGCCTTACTCGGCTGGCATCACCAACAGTTTTGTCTATGCCCTCCTGATGCCGCCCGTCATCAGCGTCTATAATGCCGACGGCTCCTACATCTTCACCAACCCCTACGAGTATGCCTACTTCGCTATTGGCGACCATGCGGCCAACCCCGTCTACGACCTTCAGGAGAGTGTGGCCGAAAACATCAATAACTACCTGCTGTCGAACGTCTGGGCAAGTTATACCATTGGCGACCTCACGCTGAAGGCCACCATCGGTCTGAACAGCGAGAAACTGACGCAGAACTACTTCTCGAGTGCCTACACCTCGCTGGGTTTGGCCACACAAGGCATCGGCGGCACGGGTAACCGTCAGACCGACGTATGGCAGCAGGAGTACACCGCTACCTACAGCCGCAACCTGAGCGAGCAGCACTTCGTTGATGCCCTCGTGGGCTACACCCGTCAGACTTCGACCTCGACCTTCAGCAACATCCGCACCAACCATTATACCAACGAGACGCTGAAGCAGTATAACCTCGGCGATGGTTCGGGCACCTACACGCCGCAGACGGGCATCTCAGAATCTACGCTCAACTCACTCATCGCTCGCGTCAACTATACGTTGCTCGACCGCTACAACGCCACCGCCACCTTCCGCGCCGACAACTCCAGCCGTTTCTCCAAGGATCATCGCTGGGGCTACTTCCCCTCGCTCGGCCTGTCGTGGAACGTCGACCAGGAGCCGTTCCTGCGCGATGTGCAGAACATCGACTATCTGAAAGTGCGTCTATCTGGCGGTCTCGTGGGTAACCAAGAGATTTCCGACTATGCCTTCTCCACTTCCTATGCCACAGGCTCCTATGGTGGTTCCAGCAGCTACGCCAAGCAGAACACAGCTAACGACAACCTGAAGTGGGAGGCCACCGCGTCGTACAACCTCGGCGTCGACTTCGGCCTCTGGAAGAACCGCGTGAACATCGTCGTCGATGCCTACTACAAGAATACCAGCGACCTGCTCCTCGAGGTGCCCATGGGCTTCGCCAGCGGCGTCACTTCGCAGTTGCAGAACGTGGGCAATGTGGTGAACAAAGGTATTGAATTATCTATAAATGCTGCTCTCCTCCCCCCGGGGAGGTCGAGAGGGGGTCTCTCTTGGACTATCAGCGCCAACACCGCCTACAACAAGAACGAGATTACCGACATGGGTACGACGAACGACGTCATCCAAGGCTCCGACAAGCAGCAGATTCTGCGCCGTGGCGAGTCGCTCGGTGCCTTCTATGGTCTTCAGTTCGTGGGTATCGTGCAGAGTAATGAGGATGTCACCAAACTGCCTACCGTCAACGGACAGACACCCAAGCCGGGCGATTTGAAGTTTGCCGACACCAATGGTGATCACAAGATTGACGGTAACGACCGTATCATTCTTGGCAGCACCCAACCCGACATAGTCTATGGTTTCTCCACCCAGCTGCATTGGCGTAATTTCGACCTCTCTGCGTCGTTCGCCGGCAGCTATGGCAACAAATTATACAATGCCCTGCAGCGACGTTTGGAACTGACGGGCGACTCGTATAACGTGCTCACCACCGTCAAAGACTCGTGGACACCTCAAAATCCAAGCAACACGCTCCCTCTGGCCAGCAATGCCCGTCCTTTCGGCTACATCGACAGCCGCTACGTACAGAATGCCAGCTACCTAAAGTTACGCAATCTCACCATCGGCTACACTTTAAAAGTTGATGATTTAAAGTTGAAAGTTAAACGTGTGCGTTTTTACGCCACCGCCTCGAACCTCTTCACCATCACCCCCTACAAAGGCTATGATCCTGAAGTAAGTAGCGGTACTGATTCTGGCGCATATCCCGCCTCGCGAACCTTCACTTTTGGCGTAAATGTGACGTTATAAAGGTGATTACCTATTGTTTGGTATGCGAAATGCCACGAAATGGCGATTGTGGGAGTGCAAGAATCGCCGTACCTTTGCACTCGATAAATCTCGTGCGAAGATGCTCACGCTCGGCAGAGCTCAAACGAGTTTGGCTCTGCTCTCGCTCAATCGCATCATTGCACCGTTGAAAACAAAGTAAAATAAACATAGTATTAATTTAAGGTAAAAAGGAGATTTTCAGTATGAAAAAGAAACAATTACTTTTCTCAGCTCTTGTAGCATTTGCAACATCAGCAGGCTTAACAGCTTGCTCAAGTGACAATGACGAAACTAACAACACAGGTGGCAACCAGATAGACGAGACGAACGTGGTGAACGACGATGCCTCAGCCATCTCACTCGTGAACGGTGTCTACAGCCACTGGCAGCCCCTTTCGTCATCGTTCTCGTTCATCATCGAGCTGAACTCCAACAAGCTCATCTCGTTCGAGGGTGAGGAGAGTGAGGCAGGCCCCGTGAATAGCCGTTTCGAGCAGGAGCCGACGACGTGGTATCAGATTAAGATTTTCAACCACCTGCTGCTGGGTATCGCCCAGGACAACGAGGCCATCACCACCGTCAGCAATTCGCTGAAGGCTGGAAAGGTTTCTCAGAATGGCTATAACGCTGCCGTGGGTAAGGCCAAGTTCCTGCGCGGTCTGGCTTATCTGAAGCTGGCGCAGTTGTGGGGCGAGGTGCCCGTGTTCACGGAGGAAGGCGGCTCTACCACAGAGCGTCAGAGCATCGACAACGTGCTGGCGCAGGTCGTGAAGGACTTGACCGACGCCGAGAGTTTGCTGCTCGACTACAGCGGCGATCCCCGCGTGCCCTCTAAGCAGGCTGCTCAGGCATTGCTCGCCCGCACCTATCTTGTATGGGGCGACAATCCGCTGACGGCTGAGCAGGTTGAGGCCATCGCCGCCACCCAGCAAGACCCCGCATTTACCAAGAACGATGCCCGACTGCAGAAGGCCGTGGAGTATGCCGACAAGGTCATCAAGAGCGGCCGTCTGGCCCTCGACCCCGACTTCTCGAAGCTCTACGGACGTGACTACGAGTCGAACAAGCGCGGCACCAACGAGCACCTGTTTACGATTGCTCACGATGGCGACAAGAACGACGCTCAGGGCAACCACCAGACGCACTGCTCGTGGACCTTCCCCTTCCAGAACGGAGAGAACGGCAATGGCTATACCCAGAACCACACCGAGGTGGCCGATGACGACCTCTACGACGACTGGAAGGCTGAGCAGCCCAACGACAAGCGCCTGGCCGAGACCTACTTCGTCGAGGTCAAGAATCCCGAGACCGGCCTCACGCACCACTACTATTCGCCCATCTACACGCCTATCAATGGTAAAGGTGTAGATCAGAGTTACGAGGATGCTGAGAACCTGGAGATCAAGCAGAACAGCGTCGATCGCATCGAGATTCGCTATGCTGAGGTGCTGCTCATCAAGGCTGAGGCTCTTGTGCAGCTGGGTCGCAACAGTGAAGCCGCCGAGCCCTTCAATCAGCTTCGCAAGCGTGCCGGCATCGCCGAGGTCAGCGCTCCCACCTTCGACCAGATCAAGCGCGAGTGGGACTACGAGTTTACCTACGAGCAGTTCTCCGTACTGAACAGCTACCGTTGGAAGGACCTCATTTCCAGCGTCCAGCAGGTGAAGAACTACAAGCACTTCGCCGACGATTGGAAGGAAAAGCATACCTTCACCTCTGACCAGGAGGCCTACTTCCAGAAGGTGCACAACCACCTTGTAGCTAAGTACAACAACGTCCGCGGCCGCCACTACCGCCAACCCATCCCCACAGGTCTGCACGGCGAGGATCTCGGCATCAAGCAGAATCCGGGGTATTAAAAAGAAGTAAACTCTTTTAACTCAATCATAAACCCAATGGACGGGCGCAATTTGATATGCGTCCGTCCTCGTTTTTCGTTGCCCGTTATCACATGCCAAACGTTTGGTATGCGAAATGCCACATAAAGGCGATTGTGGAAGTGCCGAAATCGCCGTACCTTTGCAGCGTGATATTTATTCATTTATAGAAAAGTAAGGATATGAAAAAGGTAATGAGATTGTTTTTCGCAGCGGTAGTCCTTGTGGGACTGACCTCTTGCAATTCGAATGATGATTTTGGAAGTCAGGCGATTGAAATCCCCGGTATCACGATAGATGGCGACATTGACTGCTGCTCGGCAGAGGAGGCACTGCAGGTGTATAAGTTCCTGCAAACAGTAAAGATTATCCCTGAACTCTCGACGACGATCGACGGCAAATACGATGTGTTTGCCTACTCGAAAAATGGGTCGTTCCACACGGGCTACAACGAGATTTTCTTTGTGGCTACGAAGAAAAAGAACGGCAACTACATCAAGAACTTTGACGTGACGAACGTGACGCCGCTGATGCTGATGGTGAAGATGAACATGAAGCACAGCACGCCGGTAGGTCCCAGCGTGGAGACGTTTGACGAGACACGTCTGGCGGTGAAGCGCGGCTGGGTGTCGTTCCTGATGAACACCAGCGAGGCTGGCTCGTGGACGCTGGGTTACAATGTGAGTGTGCTGGGTAGCAATGGCGGCATTGAGGCAGCTGACATCGTCGTAGATGCACTACCCGAGGGGCAGCAGTGGCTTAAGTCGTTCAAAGTAGGCGACAACACCTATTACCTCTCTGTGGTGAACCCCACCGACTGGCAGACGGGCAAGAACACTATCACAGCCTACGTGTCGAAGAAGAACACGCCCGCCACAACGCCTTATGGATTGGCTCAGGAGAAGTTCACCATTGAGATTGATCCCCGCATGCCCGATATGGGTAACCATACGTCGCCCGACAACGTGAGTCTGACGAAGCAGGCCGACAGCAGCTATCAGGGCACGGTGAACCTGACGATGACGGGTCGCTGGCGTATCCACCTGACGGTGAAGGACTCGAAAGGTAATGTTGTGGCTGGCGGCGATGACCTCAGCGACGGATACAGCTCCCTCTACTGGGAGGTCACGATTTAATTTAGAGTTTAGTGTTTAGAGTTTAGAGATATGCTGGAAACTGTTTTGCTATCAACCATACTTTTGTCTGACACGGTGGCCACCGAAAAGGTTCAAATCCTTGATGAGGTGGTCATCGTTTCGGAAACGGGGCGAGGACGAAAACGCTCGGCAAAGGGACAGGTGGCCAGTATCGACGAACACCTGAGTGAACTGAAGAATGTGAGCCTCGTACGTCGAGGCTCATATGCTTGGGAGCCGGTGGTGAACAACATGCAGACGGAGCGCCTGTCAACGACCATCGACGGCATGAAGATCTTCTATGCCTGCACGGACAAGATGGACCCCGTGACCAGTTATGTGGAGAGCGGCAACCTGCAGAGCATCAGCCTGAACAGCGGTCTCGACGGCAATCCGCAGGCCACGGGCAATATTGGCGGCAGCCTCGACCTGAAACTGCGTAAGGCGGGGTTCGGCAATGATGCTTTTCATGCTAGTGCCTCGGCAGGTCATGAGTGGAACGGTCACGTGCAGGTGTATGGTGCCGATGCGGCGCTGAGCAGTCACAGAACGTATTTGAATGCGGGTGCCTTCTTTCGTCATGCCGACAACTACAAGGTGGGCGGTGGCGACGAGCTGCAGTTTTCGCAGTTCCAAAAGGTGAACGTCTTTACAAATGCCGGACTTCGACTGGCAGAGAAGGATATGCTGGAGGCAACTTTCATCTTCGACCGCGCCACCGACGTGGGTTATCCTGCGCTGAACATGGACGTGGCGAAGGCCGAGGGACTGATCACGTCGCTGTCGTATAAGCACCTTTTCCGTAACGCGAGTTGGGAGACGAAGGCCTACTATAACCACATCACCCACGAGATGGACGACACGAAGCGCCCCGATGTGCAGATTCACATGGATATGCCTGGCGACAGCTGGACGGCGGGTGTGTATAGTCTGCTGACGACCTCGCACAAGCAACACGATGTAGCGCTGAATTACGACCTCTACTACAACCGTCTGTTTGCCGACATGACGATGTATCCTGGCGGGGCAGCACCGATGTATATGGTGACATGGCCCGATGTGGGAACGCTGAACACGGGTGTGGCTGTGACGGATAACGTGAGTATCGCCCGTAATCAGTCGCTACGCCTCTCAGCTAAGATGGCTTGGCAGCAGCAGCGCCTGAACAACGAGGAGGGTTATCATGCCCTGAAGGTCTTCTTCCCTGGCATGACAGATGCCTATCATCAGACAACGGGGCGCATCGCCGCCAATTATGCATTAAGCATTAAGAATTGTGCATTTAGCATTGGTGCAGGTTGGGGTAGTCGTGCGCCCACGGTGACGGAGGCCTACGGCTACTATCTGAATAACACATTCGATCAGTACGACTACATCGGCAATCCCTCGCTGAAGAACGAGTCGGCGGTAGAGTTGAACGGTGTAGCCAAGTTCTCAGTTCTCAACTCTCAACTCTCAGTTGAAGGTAACGTATTCCTTTTCTCGAATTACATCATCGGTCAGTTCGAGACGCGCCTGTCACCCATGACTGTCGGTGCCGAGGGCGTGAAGGTGTATGGCAACATCAGTCACGCTACCATTGCCAACGTCTCGCTGTCGTGGGATTGGCAGATAACGGAGCAGTTGCGTTGGAACAAGAAGGTAAGTTACAGCTCTGGTCGTGATGCCGACGGCGACGCATTGCCGCTCATCTCGCCCATCAGTTGGCAGTCGGAATGGAACTATCAGCACCAGCGCTTTCAGGCGCAAGCCACCATTAAAGGCAATGCCCGCCAAAGCAACTACGGCGAGAAATACGGCGAGACAGCGGCTAAGGCGTGGACGATTCTGAACCTCTCGGCGAGTTATCAATGCATAATGCATAATGCACAATGCATAATTCGATTTGGTGTCGAGAACCTTTTCGATAAGCAGTACGCCACCTATGCCGACTGGAACCACATCCCTCAGAAGGGACGCAATATTTACATGAATTTGACGTTTGAATTTTAAATGAAAAGAACACTGATATGGATTGGGGCGCTCGTTGTTGGTGCTCTTTTGGGATTTTTAGGCATCGCATGGCTCAATGATGTGATGGATTTTGTGGCAACAGTCTATACCAGACTGTTCCAGTTGTTGGCCGTGCCGACGATTGTATTGGCAGTCATCACCACCTTTGCCACTTTCGGCTCGAAAGGTTCTGGGCGCATCTTTGGACGTACCTTAATCTATACCCTGCTGACGACGTTTGCAGCCGCTGCTGTGGGAGCATTGCTCTATGAGGTAGTGGCCCCTGGAAATCTACCTGCGGAAGTCATCAGCAGCACTACTCAACCCTCAGACATCAGCCCTCAGACATCATTTTATGATCATATTTTGAATGTCATTCCCAACAACATCGTAAAGCCCTTCCTTGAGGGTAATGTTCTCTCGCTATTGCTATTGGCTTTTGCCATTGGCATCGGCCTCTCGAAACTGCCTGAAAGCGAGAACAAGGCTGTTGTGGTGAAAGGACTCTTAGGCCTGCAGGATTTACTCTTCCTATTGATTCACGGCCTCATCTGGACACTTCCCCTCGGCATTGTGGCTTTCTCCGCTCAACTCTCAGCACAGGTCTCTGCAGGTGTCGTCGCCGACTCGATCGGCAAATATGTCCTCGTGGTGCTGGGCGGCAATGTCATTCAGTTCTTCGTCGTTTTGCCTTTATTCCTGATTGCTCGCGGCTTGAATCCCATCCACGTTTTAGGCAAGATGATGCCAGCCGTGCTGATGGCGCTCTTCACAAAGAGCAGTGCTGCCACCCTGCCTCTTACGATGGAATCGGCGGAGAATCGTCTGGGTGTCCGCAAAGACATCGCCCGCTTCGTGCTCCCCATCTGCACCACTATCAACATGAATGGTTGTGCCGCCTTTATCCTCGTCACCTCGCTCTTCGTGATGCAGAACGGAGGCACAACGCTCACGCTTGGCACCATCCTCCTGTGGCTCCTCATCTCCGTCATCTCCGCCGTCGGCAATGCCGGTGTCCCCATGGGTTGCTTCTTCCTGACGCTCTCGCTGATGTCGGGCATCGGTGCCCCTGTCGCCATCCTGGGCATCATCCTACCCATCTATACCATCATCGATATGGTGGAAACAGCCGAAAACGTATGGTCCGACTCCTGCGTTTGTGCGATGACCAACCATGATTTGCGGTGATTTATAGCGATATACCAAACTTATGGTATACAGAATGACATGATAGTGGGATTGTGTAAGCATGAAATTTGCCATACCTTTGCAGCGTGTTTTTTTAATTTATAAGGATAAGATTATGGCAAAGATTGCAAAGCAACTGACCGAGCTCGTCGGCAACACCCCACTCTTGGAGCTCAACAAGTATTCACAGGCAAAGGGTCTGGAGACCCCGGTAATAGCCAAAGTAGAGTTTTTCAACCCCGGCGGTAGCGTGAAGGATCGCATCGCGCTGGCGATGATTGAGGACGCAGAGCAGAAAGGCATCCTGAAGCCCGGCGCCACCATCATCGAGCCCACGAGCGGCAACACGGGCGTAGGACTGGCACTGGTATCGGCCGTCAAGGGCTACCATCTTATCCTTACCATGCCCGAGACCATGAGTATTGAGCGCCGTAATCTTGTGAAAGCTTATGGTGCTGAGGTGCGCCTCACCTCTGGTAAGGACGGCATGCCAGGTGCCATCCGCGCCGCCGAGGAACTTCGCAACTCTATTCCCGGCAGCGTCATCCTGCAGCAGTTCGAGAATGCTGCGAATCCCGCCAAGCACTATGCCACCACGGGTCCTGAGATTTGGCGCGATACCGATGGGCAGGTAGATATTTTCGTAGGCGGTGTAGGCACTGGCGGTACCGTCTCAGGTACTGGTAAGTATCTGAAGGAGCAGAATCCCAACGTGAAGATTATCGCCGTTGAGCCGAAGTCAAGCCCCGTGCTGAACGGCGGTCAGAGCGGACCCCACAAGATTCAGGGCATCGGTGCCGGCTTCATCCCCAAGACCTACGATGCCGACGTCATCGACGAGGTGTTCGATGTAGAGAACGATTCTGCCATCCGCACGGGTCGCGAGATTGCCCAGTCGGAAGGTCTGCTGGTGGGTATCAGCGCAGGTGCAGCCCTCTTTGCAGCCATCGAGGTTGCCAAACGCCCAGAGAACAAAGGTAAAAAAATCGTTGTACTGCTGCCCGATACTGGCGAACGCTACTTAAGCACTGTGCTATACGCCTTTGAGGACTATCCACTATAAAACTAAAAGTTAGGAAGTAAAAGGAGCGTGTGGATGAAAATCCCTCTCTCTCCGCCAACAGACAAGGACAACCAATCGGTTGTCCTTGTTTTGTTTTTCTTATATCCTTTTCATGTCCAAAACTCTTTTTCGCCTGTTGGCTCCATTTGGCCTTGACATTGAGGACAGGTGTGCATGTCCCATCTCCTGATATGGTCGCTGCCGCATTGCAGGCACAAACGGCCTGCCTCACTCCTGTAAGATGGGGCAACATCGGCAATGATGCCACCCACGACAATATTCTGGATGGTCTTGCAGTCAGGACAATACATGGCTGTTATCTGCTGGCGGAACAACCCACGCCCCTCATACACTTCGGCTTCATATCCGCAAGTCTTGCAGCGATACTTCAGTTTCCAGGCCATCAGTCAACCGGTCTAACGTTTTTGTCCGTTCTGTCTTAATATCCTAAATCCTCGCCAACAAGCACGACGACATGCCGCCCTTTGTTTCTGCTGTTTCTCAGGAAGTGGACATAGCTGCAGATGCTTTCAGGCGAGTTGCAGTTGTGGCATGTGCCGTCAATCTTACAGGGCGTGTTGATGTCGAAACGTTGTGCATTGATGGGTGATGCTGTGCTTCTCGCTCTGGCCAGTGCTGCTTCTACGGTCTGGGCCACCTTATTGAGTCCGATGACAAAGATTACCTTTTTCGGTCCCCAGGTGATAGCGGCCACACGGTTGCCGTTGCCGTCGATATTCACGATCACCCCGTCTTCTGATATGGCATTGGCACTTGTCAGGTAGACATCAGTCGTAAAGGCCCTGAGATACATAGCCTCCTTTTCTTCTGGAGTCTCAGCCAGATCACGGTCAAGGACTTCCAGCGTTCCTCTGCTCTTTAGCATCTCAGGAATACCTAAGTCGCGGACAGTTGCAGTACCACCCCATGTCACGGTACTTCCATCTGCAATGAGTTCAGAGACCTTCTTCACTGCCTCTTCGCCAGTAGGACAGTAGAAGGCTTCCATGTTGCGGCGATTCAAGTTCTTGATCATCCGCTCCGCAAGTTTTGCGTTTCTTTCTTCAAGTGGTGTCATATTGTCGTCGTTTGGTTAATCTCCTGTCTTATTCTCTTGTCATATCCTATCGGACGGAACTGTTTCTGCTCGTCGCTGTAAACGAATCCATGTCCTTGTAGGTAGTTCTTTATGTCCTTTGGTTCTGTCCCGAAGTTATAGCACAGGGATTCCAGCGTGTCAAACTCTTCGTCTCTCAGAAGCATGTTGACGCTCGAAACCAGTATGGCAGGGTCTTTGGGTAGGTAGTCCATCAGTCTTTATTTTATCTAATCGGCTACAAAATTACTAAAAATCGGCTAATATCTCCCATTTTTCAAGTGAATGTATGTTATATTCGACAATTTTGAGTAATTTTGTAGCCGATACATGCCCAAGAGGCAATCTGCCTCGCCACCAACAAGTCCGAAAAGATGATCAAGCAGTTATTCTATAAAATCAAGATGTGGCTACAGTCGCTGTCATTCCGTACGGGTGTGATTGTCTTGCTGTGCTGCATCCCTTTCTATATCCTGTCTTTTGCCCAAATGCTGCTCCCTATAAGTGCTGCAGCTAAAGGTGTGTTATGGACCGTTCTCTTTGGATTGGCAAAGACATGTCAGTATGGTGGACTGACTATTCTTGGCGTTGAAGGCTACAATCGGGTGAGGAATTGGCTTAAACGGAAGAAAGGATGACATCTATGAAAATGCCTGCCTCTACGTCCTCTTCGCTAATTCAATGAGTTGGTCCATGCTGTCGATGATATAGTCGGCTCCGGCCTCTTCCAGTTCCTGTCTTGTGCCGTTACCCCATGTCACGCCGCAAGCCTTTGCTCCGGCGTTCAAGCCCATCAGGACGTCGACGTTCATGTCGCCGACGACGAGAGCCTGACTGGCATCGAAGCCCGTGGCGGTGAGTGTCTTCAGGACAGGCTCGGCATCGGGTTTTGCTTTCTCCACATCATCTGCTCCCACGAGGCATGAGAAATACTCGGCGATTCCCAGGTCGCGGGTCAGTTCTGACAGTGACTTGTGCCACCGTGAGGATGCTATGGTGAGGGTGTATCCCTCGTCCTTCAGTGCCCGCAGCGTCTCTTTCACGTTCGGAAATACCTGGGGCTTCATCGTCAGCAGATTCTCTTGGAAGATTCTCCTGTAGGTATCGGCACAGAGCTGGATGGTCTCTTGGGCCTCGTCGGGATATAGTGCCTCGAAACAACCGTCAAGGGGCAGCCCGATCTTAGAGGCACACTCATCGTCTGTACGACCGGCCAGCCCCAGTTCGGCAATGGTCATCTGCATCGTCGTTACGATATTCCGTCGGGTATCACCCAACGTACCGTCAAAGTCGAATATGATCAGTTTTGTCATTTTTCATTAAATAAGCTACAGCAGTCCCCGACAAGTTGTGCCACACGCTGAAGATGGCTCCAGGGATGGTGGCCAGCGGGTAGGCTGCGAAGTGGATGGTTGCCAGACTGCTTGCCAGTCCTGAGTTCTGCATGCCGACCTCGATGGATATGGCTCTCTTCTTAGGTTCACTCAGCTTGAGCAGGCGTCCTATCATGTAACCCAGACTCAGTCCGCAGATGTTGTGGAGCATGACCACCACGACGATCAGCAGCCCGCCAGCCAGCAGCTTGTCGGCATTGGCGGCGATGACGATGGCTACGATGAAGGCGATGGCAACCGACGAGAAGGCGGGCAGGTAGTCGGTGGCTCTCTCCGTGAATTTAGGCCATAGTCCCTTGACCACCAGTCCCAGGATGATGGGCAGTATGACTATCCACAGGATGCTCAGGAACATGCTCGCCACATCCACGTTGACACTCTTGCCGGCCAGCATCCATGTCAGCAGGGGTGTCAGGATTGGGGCCATCAGCGTTGATACGCCTGTCATGCCTACAGAGAGGGCCAGGTCGCCTTTGGCCAGGTAGGTGATCACGTTCGAGGCTGTGCCGCCGGGACAACAGCCTACCAGCACCACGCCCAGAGCCAGTGCCTCGTCAAGGTGGAACAGCTTGGACAGTACCCATGCCAGTAGCGGCATGATGGTGAACTGTGCCACACAACCTGTGACCACATCCTTCGGGCGACTGAAGACGACCTTGAAATCCTGTAGGTTCAGGGTCAGTCCCATGCCAAACATCACCACGCCCAGCAGGTAGTTGATGACTTTCGGACTTATTTGTCCGAGTACATTGGGGAAGGCCAGTGCCAACAATGCCGCAGCCAGCACCAGCATGCCCATATATTTAGATATGTAGTGGCAGATTTTCTTGATCATATCGGTTCAGTAATGCGTTTTATCCCATGACTACGTCGAGTACCATCATCAGGACGAAGCCTATGGCAAATCCTATGGTGCTCAGGTTGCTGTGCTGTCCGCTGGAGGCTTCGGGTATCAGTTCCTCGATGACGACGTAGAACATGGCACCGGCGGCAAAGGCCAGCATGTAGGGCAGCACGGGCATCAGCAGCGAGGCCAGCAACAGCACGGCCACGGCACCTACCGGCTCTACGGCTCCGCTCAGCGACCCTATCAGGAACGACCGCCATCGGCTGTTGCCTGCTGCCCGCATGGGCATGGAGATGATGGCGCCCTCGGGTATGTTCTGTATGGCTATACCTACCGATACAGCCAGTGCGCTGGCTAATGATATCTGGGTCGTGCCGCCCTCAGCACCGGCAAACACCACGCCGACGGCCATACCTTCGGGCAGGTTGTGTATGGTGACGGCGAGGGCCAGCATGGCTGTCTTCGACAGGTGTGAGCGCATGCCCTCAGGTCTGTCGGAGTCTATGTGTAGGTGGGGTGTCACCTCGTCTATCAGCAGCAGGAAGCCCATGCCCAGCAGGAATCCTACAGCCGCCGGCACTACCGACCATACTCCTTTGTCGGCTACCATCTCCATGGCGGGGATGAGTAGCGACCATACCGATGCGGCCACCATCACGCCCGAGGCAAAACCCAGCAGTGCCTTCTGCAGTCGTACTGACATGCCGTCCTTCATCAGGAATACGAATGCCGAGCCCAGCATGGTGCCCAGCAGCGGAATCAATAATCCAATTGCAATCGTTGTCATATTCTATTGTTTATTCATTCAATAACGGCGCACCAGCCGCCGTTGCGTACCAGGTGGAGGTGTAGGCGGGTCTGCGGGGTGACGTCCTGCTCCGTCCGTTTGTAGTCCATGGCGATGCGGTGGGCGTTGCGGCCATCCTGGAAAGCCGTCATGTGGCCTCCCTGCTGCAGGAAGTCGAGCGTGATGTCGAAGTCCTGTGCCTTGTCGCCGGTGATGGCGCCGATGTACCATTTCGTGCCCTTGCGCTTGGCCACCACGTAGTATTCGCCGGCCTTGGCAGCTATGATGCGCGTGTCATCCCAGGTGGTGGGCACCGAGGCGATGAATGCCGTGCACTCCGCCTCGCGCAGATAGCGGGTGGGACTGTCGGCCAGCATCTGCAGACCGCTCTCGAAGCAGACGTAGAGGGCCATCTGGTAGGCGCGGGTGCCGCCGCCCATCGGACGGTCGGCAGTGCCTCTGTTCTCTTCGGGCTGTGCATTCTCCATGGCGCCGGGTGTGAAGTCCATCGGTCCCACGGCATTACGCATGAAGGGCAGCCAGATGCTGTTCTCCGGACGGCATCCGCCGCCCTGCTCCAGTCCTCTCACACCCTCGTAGCTGACGATGTTGGGCAGCCGCTGCTCCAGTCCGGCGGGCTTGAACGACCCGTGGAAGTCCACCATCAGGTGGTGCTTGGCACACTCGCGGGCTGTCCGTTCGTAGAAGTTCACCATCCACTGGTCGCTGTGGTCCATGAAGTCTATCTTCAGTCCCTTGACGCCCATGGCGGCATAGTGGGGTATGAGCTCCATGTTACGTTCCACGGTGAGCCACGACAGCCACAGCCATACGCCCACATTCTTCTTTGCACCGTATTCCACCAGCTCCTTCACGTCGATACCGTCACGGGTGACGAAGGGATTCTCCACACGTTTGTTCCAGCCCTCGTCGAGCAGGATATACTCCACGCCGAACTTCGCGGCACAGTCTATGATATATCGGTAGGTGTCGTTGTTGATGCCCGTCTCGAAGTCCACGCCCCATATCGTCCAGTGGTTCCACCAGTCCCAGTTGACCTGTCCCGGCTTGATCCACGACGTGTCGTCCAGCTCGCACCGTCCGCCCAGTATCACCTCCATCTGGTTCATGGCGATGTCGGCATCGGTGCCTATGACGGCGAAGCGCCAGGGCAGCGTGCGGGTTGCCTCGGTATTGGTCAGGAAGTCGTGCTCCTCGCTGATGGTCCAGCTGCGGTCGCCCCGTGGCTCCCATGTCTTGGGTGCCTTGGGGAAGGTGGCTGTCAGCCTGTTCATGCCCTGCGGACTGAGGAACATGTGGGGATAGTCGCGCACGTCGCTCTCCGAGATGAGCACCTTTGTGCCCTTGGGCGTCTCCAGCAGTATGGGCAGGTAGGTCATCTCGTCGCCCTGTTTCATCTGGTCAGTGGCGAGGTGCGTGTAGGGCTGTTCGTACGATGTGTTGAAACTGCCTGTCTTCGAGATGTGGGCGGTGAACGCCTGGGGCAGGTTGAGGCCCAGTCCTTCGTTGGCCACGGTGCACCTCCCCTTGCCTCTGTTGAGGCTGAAGCGGTAGGCTATGCCGTTGTCGTAGGCACGCAGGTCGAGGCTGACGCCGTCCTTGAATGTGAGCGTCAGCTGGTTGGCCTTATTGCGTACCTCTGCAAACTTCAGGGGTACGACGGGGTGGATAACTTCGTCGATGGTCGTCCGCTTGCGACTCCGCAGTTTCATCAGTTCACTGAACGGCTGGTTGTCTACGTCGAGACTCAGCGGGCAGTCCTTCAGTATCAGTTCGTCACCGTGGAAGGCGCTCATCGTGAGCTGTTCGCCCACCGTCACTTCCATCTTGATTTTCCCGTTGGGCGACACCACGGTCTCCGTCTTGGCAGCACCAGCGCACAGAGCACAACCTACGACTGCCAATAACGTCAATACTCTTTTCATTACCATAATACCATTATACTTAATATTTCATTATTCTTACTACCACGAATTACTCTAATTGACACGAATTATTTCTGATCCGTGGTAGAAAACATGCAATCCGTGGTAGTAATAAAAATTCGTTTAATTCGTTTAATTCGTGGTGGTAGAGTCAGTGGCAATCACTGTTTCTATCGCCTTCTTGATCATCGGCTCCATGACCTCGTAGCCGGCCACGGTGGGGTGGACGCCGTCCTTGGAGTAGGCCGGGTTGAGGGCACGCCGTTCGCCCTTCACCATCTTGGCGTAGTAGTCCACGTAGGTGATGCCCTTCTCGTTGGCGTAGGCCTCGATGCGTTTGTTCAGACGGGCTATCTTCTCGGCGGCATCCGTGATCTGGGGACGCCAGCCGAACTTCGCGGCGGGTAGGGTAGAGGTGAGTATGACCTTGATGCCGTGAGCCTGGGCCAGCTCCACCATCGTCATGATGTTACCCATGGTGTGGTCCTCGTCATAGGGACCGGTGTTCTCGGCCACGTCGTTTGTCGCCACGTTGATGACCACCACCTGCGGCTGCAGGTCGATGACGTCCTGTCGGAAGCGTACCACGAACTGGTAGCTCGTCTGTCCCGATATGCCACGTCCCACGTAGCCGTTGCTGCTGAAGAACTGTGGGCGCATGTGGGCCCAGTTCTCCGTGATGGAGTTGCCCATGAATACGACGCTGCGCTGTTCCTGCGGCAGCTGTCTCACCTCGGCATTCTGCTGTGCATAGCGTTGCAGATTGCCCCAGTCCTTGTCCTGTGCCCCCATGTTGGCACAGACCATGAGTGCGAAACTCATTAACATCATTCTCATCATCCTTTGCATATCATTCATCCTTTTTAATAATTCGTATAATTCGTATAATTCGTGGTCGTAAAATAATTCGTGGTCGTCATTCGGCAACGATGGTCAGCGTCTTGCCGCGTGCCAGGTCGTCGTGGTCTACGAACCATCCCTTCAGCGTCTTGTCGCCTACACGTATCTGGCTGATGCGCTCACCCTGACCTTGCCTGACGATGCTGAACGTCCTTCCCTGGTTGCCGCCCAGCGTGAAGTCCACGCGGTCGAACAGTGGCACGGTGACGATATACCGTGGGTCGGCAGGCGAGTAGGTGTACAGGCCGATGGCGTTGAGTGCATACCATGACGACATCTCGCCGGCGTCGTCCATGCCGGGCAGTGCCAGCTGTTCCGGCCCCATGCCGTAGTACTCGTTCATCAGTCGGTTCAGTATGGCCTGCGCCTTCGGCTGACGGTCTATGAAGTAGTAGGTATAGGGAATGTTGTGGCCGGGCTGGTTGCCGTGACAGTAGTTGCCTATGAACCCCGAGAAGTTGTCAGCCTCATATTCGCGGTAGGGCTCGCTGAACAGCGAGTCGAGCTTCTGCTCCACCGCCTGTGGCGAGGGGTAGAGTGCCACGATGCCCGTGGGGTCGTGCGGGGCATAGAACAGGCTGTTCCATGCGTTAGCCTCGCGGTACATATAGGCATAGTAGGGGTAGTAGGGGTCGAAGTCCTTCACCCATGAGCCGTCGGCGATACGTCCCCGCATGAACCCCGTCGTGGGGTCGTAGAGGTGGCGGTAGTTCTTCGAGCGTTCCATGAGCATCTGTTCGTTCTTCCTGTCCTTCAGCTCGTGGGCCACCAGTGCTGTGGCATAGTCGTCGTAGGCATATTCCAGCGTCTTCGTCACGGCCGCCTTGTATTCGTCCCATGTGGGAACGTCGGTGGTGTCCTTCTCGGCTATCCACCCCTGCCGCATATATTCGCTGAGGTAGGGTCTTCCGCCACGTCCCGGCACGGTGGCATTCTTCAGGATGAGGCGGTAGGCACGTTCCAGATCAAACGAGTGGACGCCCCTGAGCCATGCTCCTGCCACGAATGTCGAGGCATGGTCGCCGTGGAAGTAGGTGGGCATGTAGCCGCCCCGCTTCTCGCCGCGCTCTATGCACGACCGTATGACGTCGCCCGCCACGTCGGGACGCAGCATGGCCAGCAGGATGAGCTTGTTGCGGTGCGAGTCCCAGAAGGCGGGGGTGGTGTAGTAGCTGAAGGTCGTGTCGCGCACCACCTGTCCGCGGTCGTCGCGGTAGTCGCCGTTGACATCGCTGCGCAGCGACGGCCACAGGAAGGCGCGGTAGAGCGTGCTGTAGAACATGCGCTGCTGGCGGTCGGTGCCGCCTGTCAGCCTGACGTGGCCGAGCAGCGTCTCCCAGGTGTTCTCAGCCTGCCGGCGCACCTCGTCGAAGGTCCTCTCCGTCAGCTCCTGCCGCAGGTTCTCGCGGGCATTGTCGCAGCTGACGAACGACAGACCTACCTTCACCTCCAGCGGCATTGCGCCCTTGCTGTCCTTGAAGGTCACCACGGCCACGGGGTCGCTGAAGTGCTGCTCCATCTTCACCTCGTCGATGTCGTAGTTACATTCGGCGTAGAAGAAGGTGCCGTCCTGATACCCCTCTATGCTGTAGCGCCCTGTCTTCTTCACGTCCCAGCGGCGAGGGCGGTTGTTGGCGCGGGTGATGTCGATGAGCAGTCGCTTCTCGTCCTCAGGGCGGAACGTATAGCGGTGGTAGCCGCAGCGCAGGGTGGCCGTCAGTTCGGCGTTCACCTTGTAGCGTTCCAGGAATACCTGGTAGTAGCCCGGCATGGCTGTCTCGCGCTCATGGCGGTAGTACGAGGCATAGCTGTCGGCCCGGTAGTAGCCCTCGTTGGTGACGGGCAGCATGGGTATGTTGATGAGGTTCCAGTGGCCCATGGCCGTATGTACAAATCCGTAGATGTTAGTGTCCTCATACTGGTAGCCGCCGCCCGACCCATATTTCGTCACGGGCGACAGCTGCACCATGCCGTTGGGCATCGTCGCGCCGGGGAAGGTCTCGCCGCCCCAGGGCCGTTTGTTGCGTGTATGTGTGAATCCCAGTTCGTGAGGTGTCCACAGGGTGGTGGTGCCCAGCAGCGGGTTGGCGCGTCGCGCAATGTCTCCTGCCGATGCGGTCATAGCTACGAAGGTGATGACCGCTGATAATAACAATCTTTTCATTACTTACTATTTTGTATGTTGGTTGGTTCATCAATCACATACTGACCCTCTCTATCCTGAGGCGCAACAGTCCGGCGGGCACCCTGACCTGTACCTCGTCGCCTGCCTTCTTGCCCAGCAGGGCCTGTGCGATGGGCGACTTGATGGATATCTTACCCTCACGCAGGTTAGCCTCGTGCGGACTGGCTATGGTGTAGGTCATGTGTGCCTGGTTGGCCATGTTCGTGATCTCCACCTTGCTCAGCAGCTGCACGCCCTCGGCATGCACCTTCGTGATGTCGAGCACCCGGGCGTTGGCCAGCACGCGCTGTTTGAAGCGGATGCGTCCCAGCAACCGTGCCTGTTCGCGCTTGGCGGCGTGATATTCGAAATTCTCGCTGAGGTCGCCTTTGTCGCGAGCCTCAGCGATAGCGTCTCTCACCTGTGGCAGTTCCACACTTTCCATCTGGCGGAGTTCGGCTACAAGTTTGTCGTAGCCTTCCTGTGACATATATTCCATAAATCCTATGCAATCCTCCCCTATCCGATGAACGCCAGTATCAGGTCGGCCACCTGCTCCTCCGTCTTGCCATCCATGGAGATGACCAGGTCGTAGTTGCGGGTGTCGTAGCGCGACTTGCCGGTATAGTGCTTCACGTAGTTCTCGCGCATCTCGTCCACCTTCTTGATGACCTCTATGGCATCCTCGCGGCTACGGCTCTGACGCTTCATCACGCGCTCTATGCGGTGCTCCATCGATGCCTGTATCAGGATGCTCAGGTGGTTGGGGTGGTCGGCCAGTATGCTGAAGCCGCTGCGTCCGGCAATGACGCACGACTCGTCGTCGGCTATGGCCGTGAGTATCTCTGTCTCCGACTTGAATATCTCGTCGGTGGTCAGCAGGTCGGGCTCCTGGTTGATGGTCGGCTTGTAGAACCGGGGCTGTCCCATGATGTCGCTCAGTCCCATGGCCCGTTTGAAGTCAGCCCACCAGTTGTGCTTCCTTCCTTTCAGTGACTCTATGTCGGCGACGCTCAGGTGGTATTCCCTCTGCAGTGCCTTGATGACGGCTTTGTCATAGAATGGCACTTGCAGCTTCTTGGCCAGTATCTCGCCTACGGTGCGTCCGCCGCTACCCAGTTCGCGGTTGATGGTGATTACAAATTTCTCGTTCTTGTTCATTGTTTACCCTAACTTTTCTCTTTTCACTATTCAATATTCACTATTCACTTTTCACTTT
>JAFUSV010000070.1 GCA_017467565.1 Prevotella sp. | reverse complement strand
TCGGGCGTAGTCATTCATTCTGAGGACAAGGAGAGCGTTGTGCTGGGTCGCGACTATGTGCAGTATGCCGATCCTACGGACAATGTGGCGGTCAACAACTGCCAGCTGTTTGTGGCTACGCTCTATCCCGAAGGCGTCACACGTACGGAGAAGAAACTCTTTGCCCAGCCAAAGGATGGCAACGAAGGCCATGCCCTGGGCATACAGCATGACTATCAGGGTGAGCCGTTTACCTACTATTTTGGTTCAGCCTGGTCAAAATACGATGTGCGCAATCAGCAGGAGTGGCAGCAACGTATAGACTGGACCCTGCGCCAGCTGCGCCAACCGCTGCAGGTCGTAGTGAAGTGATGCTGCCGGCAGGTCTGTCAATAAATGATAATCCCCAAAGAAGCGTGGTTGCTCTTTGGGGATTATTATGTTCGTGAGACGG
This sequence comes from Prevotella sp., assembly GCA_017467565.1. Lineage (GTDB taxonomy): Bacteria > Bacteroidota > Bacteroidia > Bacteroidales > Bacteroidaceae > Prevotella. Next base: position 5,526 of record JAFUSV010000070.1, on the reverse strand, counting down.
TTGTCTTATTCGTCGTAGTTGTCATCGTCGCGTTCAGTTCTTCTGAACTTCTTTTCCATCTTTTCCAGCCGTTTGTTGGCAGCTTTCATGCTCTTTTCCAGATCTTTGTTCTTGTCAACACGTTTCTCAGCCTTGTCGCGCGCTCTCTTGGCCTTCTTGTTGTCTATGGAATAACATGCGCTGTGGAAATCCTGCACGGCATATTTGAAGTCAGTAAACTCTTCCTCTTCAGGGTCGCTCTCAGCAAATTTGCAGTAGGCTTGGGCAAACTCAGTCAAAGCGTCTTCCCACTTATCAGCATCTACCCATTCGTCGCCCTGCTTCTCAATTTTTTCAGTAAGACTCACAATCGTTGAGGTCGGATTGCCGCATGAAGCCAGTATCAGGCACATGACAAAAGCACTCAGGCTGAATACAATTTTCTTCATAATCGTTGGTTTGTTGGTTAATAAATAAGTAATATTGTAGTGCAAAGATAAGCATTTTTGTTGCTTCTGCCAAACATTTTGTAGAATAATTTGCCAAAATGCATAAAAAAACCTAAGAACTTGTGATTCTTAGGTTTTTCTGTGATGGGCTATCAGTTATTCTTTTACCACTTTCTTTCCTCCTACGAGGTAGACGCCTGCCGGCATATCGTCCCATTGCTCCATCGTACCCATCAGCATGCCGCTGAGCGAGTAGACTTTCTGGTTGCGGGCGTCGGCATTCTGCAGGACTTCAATGTCGGTGGGCAGCGAGGCGATGTCAAACCGCTGGGTGTCCAGGTAGTTCATGCGACGCGTGAACCAGTCGGTGATGTACTCCATCTCGTTGTCGAAGTCGAGTGAGTGGCCGGCTATGTCAGAGTCACCATTCCACTTGTCGTATTCCCGTTGTGCAGCACCACATGCCTTGAACTCCTCGAGATATGTGCGGAATCTCTGCAGGATGCTCTCCGTGGCCAGATGGTTGGCTCTGAGGTCGCGGTAGCGCATACGCACCCGCATGTTGAAGTTGTCGGCATCAGTATCTCTGAGACGTTTGAAGAGGTTATAGTCGCCATGCTCCTCGCTTGATATGTACTCGGAGTAGTCGCGCTCAGGACTCATCAGGTAGTTGTCGTGGTAGTACTGGTCGCTCCATCGCTGTCCGCAAGTGGCGTCCATGTCCCAAACGGCAAATGTGAGCTTGTTGGATGTCTTCGTGTCGTAGATGGCGAAGAACATATTCTTGCCGTGGTTGTCAGAAGCGAGGATGGTCTCCATGAGGATGTAGTAGTCAATGAACAGGGGTAGGTCAATGTACGAGCTGATGTAGTGGCGGAAAATGTTGTCATCGGCCGTGCATACGAAGTTGACGGTACTGTAGAGTGGCGACCATTCCGTGGTGGTGACATCGTCGATGTCGGGGTATTTCACGTAGTACTGGTCCCACGACTCACTATATTCTGATGGGTCAGAGAGGTAGTCCTTGGGGTAGTAGTTGCCGTTGGGGCGCGTACCCATCATGGTGGCATAGCTCCATTCCTTCGACTTCCACAGCATGCCGTGAGTCTCGCCTGTAGTCTCGTCGTATTTCTTCAGCTTCATCTGCTTGCGGTCTACGTTTTCTGTCATGCAGTAGATGCCGCGGTACTCGCCGTTGAGTATCACCTCCACGAAGTTGCCCCTTGAGCCGGTCATGGCTTTTGGCTCTTTATTAATATAATAAGGTGGGGTGGAGTAGTCGTTCCACAGGTCGGTGAGCACGCGGTTGCGTATGCGGCTCATGTCCACCTGGCACGACTCCAGAATCCACGAGTTGTCGTTGCGCAGACCGAAGAACTTCTGCTCCAGCTTGTCGCCGTTGGCGTCCTTCAGCTTTACATGGTAGTTGCGCTTGTGCTTCCCATTGCCGTTGGTGATGCCTCCGCGCCATTTAGCCTTCATGCTCAGCATCTGGGCAGCAGCCTTGTCGGGTTCGTCTACCGAGATGGAACCTTCAGAATACTCGTTGCTGAACGAGCCGTAGAGCCTGACAACGGGCAGCGAGGTGAAGGTGACGTACTTCCTGATGACGGTGTTGTCGGCCTTCCTCGTTTCGAGTGTGTAGGTCTTGTTGGCGCTGACATTAGTAAACGTGTACTGAGAGCCAGCTGCGATTTCCCGGTTGTTGATGCGCAGGTTGGTGCTGCCTTCTTTCGGCGTGTAGCTGATGGTGGCCGTATAGTCACGGCCGAAGTTGTCCAGAGGTATGGAACAGAGGTAGAGGTCGAGCGACTCTACGTAGATGGGAGCGTGTCCGTCGAAGGTCAGCTGCTGGAGAGCGCGGCTCAGCGGGTCGATGGCCGGCAGGAATTCCGTCGACTTGCGCAGCTGTTCCAGCTGATAGAAGTCGCCGTTGCAGTCGGCTATCATCTGCTCTATTTCCTCGTCGGAGTAGTAGTCGGACAGTTCGGCCTTGACCTTGTCAATCTCGCCTTGCAACAGCTCGTCAGTGGTGCCGTTGAAGTAGAGTACCACGTTGTCGATAGCTATCCAGTTGGCATTCGTGTTGGTAACGCGTACACCCAGTTCCACGTCACCCTGCGTGCTGAGTGTGAAGTCCAGCTTGAAGCGCTGTGGAGGGTCATTGCCCGTAGCCACGTTGACATACGCCTGGTTGGCAAAGAGCACGACACCCGTAGCAGGCTCGTCCTCCTGACTGCCCCAGTAGTTGCTGTAGGCCTGTCTGACGGCCATCATGTCGGCCTGCAGGGTATAGTTGCCAGCGGGCAGGGCTCTCAGTATCTGAGTGAGCGAGCAGTCGGCCAGGGGTCCGTAGGCCGACTCTTGCCATGTCTCGACGAAAGGCTGTACCAGCGTCGCTCCGTCGGTATAGTTGTAGTGTGAGCCTCCGGCGCCTGTATTCTGGAACCATCCGCCTGTGGCAGTCCATCCGTCCATAGACTCCGTGGTGTCCTTGAACCACGACGATACGTTGATGCCTGTCTCTTCCTCTGCAGGATTATCGTTCACCTGTTTGCCGTCTCTGTCGTAGAACATGAACAGCTGGTTGTTGGCGAAGCTGGCACCTTCGTTTTTAGAGTATGTGCCCACGACGTATGAATCCACGCGCACGTCCCATGCCTGAAGATAGCTGCCGGCACAGCGTATGGCATAGATGCCGTCGCCCTGTGGTATGATGCGCCATAGAGAGTAAAAGCTTTCTGTCTCCATTTCGTCGGTCATGCTGATGTAGCGGCGGGTCATACCTGTCTGCGAAGCGTCTTCCCTGACGCCGTCGTAGGTAATGTATTGATTGGTCTTTGCATTTCGGATGGAATAGAATCCTTCTTCTTCGTTTTCGACCGTTAATATCCAGTAGTTCTCTGTGTTGTTGTTGGCCTGTGGCAGGTAGTAGAGTGGGGTAGGCTGTCCTGCGGTGGCCCCGTCGGTAACGCATCCCTGCGTGAACTGGCGGCATACAATTTTGTATTGGCTGCCGCTCTTGATGTTGGCACCCCATGTACTAATTGAGAGTAGTAGAGTCAGTACGGTAGTTAGTAAGTATTTCATTTCTGTAGTTGTTGGTATCTTCATGTTATTGAGGTTTGAGCTTTGATGCGTGCTTATAGCGAAGCCTCATGCATCAAACCTCAAACCTCAAATAGTCAGAGCCTTAATAGGCGAAGAGCGGGTAGTTCTTCATCGTGTCGTTCACGCGCTTGCGTACGCTGGCGATGACCTCCTCGTTGGTAGGATCGTTGAGAACCTCCTCTATCAGTTCGGCGATGAGCACCATCAGGTCCTCCTTGGCACCACGTGTGGTGATGGCCGGCGTGCCCATGCGCAGTCCGCTGGTCTGGAAGGCCGAGCGCGAGTAGAACGGCACCATGTTCTTGTTGACCGTGATGTCGGCAGCCACCAGCGCGTTCTCAGCCACCTTACCTGTCAGGTCGGGATACTTCGTGCGCAGGTCTACCAGCATAGAGTGGTTGTCGGTGCCACCGCTGACGATGTGGAATCCGCGCTTCATCAGCTCGTCGGCCAGCACGGCAGCATTCTTCTTCACCTGCTTGGCCCACTCCTTGAACTCGGGCTGCAGAGCCTCGCCGAAGGCTACGGCCTTGGCTGCGATGATGTGCTCCAGCGGTCCGCCCTGCTGTCCGGGGAAGACTGCCGAGTTGATGAGTGCCGACATCTTCTTGATCTCGCCCTTGGGGGTCTTCAGACCCCATGGGTTGTCGAAGTCCTTACCCATCAGGATGATGCCTCCGCGAGGACCGCGCAGGGTCTTGTGAGTGGTCGATGTGACGATGTGGGCATACTTCACGGGGTTGTCCAGCAGACCGGCAGCAATGAGGCCGGCGGGATGAGCCATGTCAATCATGAGCAGGGCACCCACTTTGTCGGCAATCTCGCGCATGCGCTTGTAGTCCCATTCACGGCTGTAGGCCGAGCCACCGCCGATGATGAGCTTGGGCTTGTGCTGCAGGGCCAGCTGCTCCATCTCGTCGTAGTCCACGCGACCCGTCTCCTTGTTGAGGTTGTAGCCCACGGGGTTGTAGAGTATGCCGCTCGTGTTGACGCGTGAACCGTGGCTGAGGTGACCGCCGTGGTCCAGGTTCATGCCCATGAACGTGTCGCCAGGCTTCAGCACAGCCAGCAGCACGGCAGCGTTGGCCTGTGCACCAGAGTGAGGCTGTACGTTGGCATACTCGGCATCGAACAGCTTGCACACGCGCTCGATGGCCAGGTTTTCTATCTCGTCCACCACCTGGCATCCTCCGTAGTAGCGCTTGCCAGGATAACCTTCGGCATACTTGTTGGTGCAGTACGAGCCCATGGCCTCCATGACCTCGTCGCTTACGAAATTCTCACTGGCGATGAGCTCCATACCTTTCAGTTGGCGCTGGTGCTCACGCTCTATCAGCTCAAACACTCTGTTGTCTCTTTGCATAATTATTGAGTTTATTTAATTGGGTTTATTTTCGCGCCTGCAAAGTTACGAAAAAACAATTGAACAGCAAAGGAAATCGGCATATTTATTTTCATTGTGCCGCCATCTCCTCCAACTTGATCAGCATAATCAATGAAAAAACGTCACTTATCGGATGAAAAACATAGAGAATTGTACAACTACGCCGTCTTTTTTATAAAAGTGTCACTTTGGTGCTTAACATTTTGATACATAGTTGCTTAGCATAGGTGATGCTTTTCCCGAAAGTGTCACCAAGTGTCACTCAAGTAAAACAAGTTGTTTTACCTGAGGAAAGCACCGCTTTTCTTAGCTGTAATTCGCGAATTCACAAGTAAAACAAGTTGTTTTATTTTGCTGAGTCCATACTTAGTGTAAGGTCCTGTGCTAAAAATGTGATGAAAAGTGACACTTTGAAAAGAAGTGTCACCTATCGTAAACCATTATTATATAGACTTTTACGACAAAAAGTGACACTTCTGCATTTTTTTATGAATAATAGTCAAAATGTAGTGTACTGAATAAGTTGACAAAATTAGAGTTCAACTTATGAGTAGAAATGTAAAGAAATCGAAAGAAGAAAGTTTGGAGATACTTCGTGAGTAT
>JAFUSV010000069.1 GCA_017467565.1 Prevotella sp. | reverse complement strand
TATGTCAAGATCAACAAGGACACCAAGACCTACGAGTTCAAGCAGCAGCTGCAGAACAACGAGATGTACTACATGCTGAACAAGGCACTGAAATAATTGACAATTGATAATTGATAATTGACAATTTTATGACAGCAAAACAAGTAATCGAAGCAGGTAAAGCCATTCTCGGTATCGAGTTTGGCTCTACCCGCATCAAGGCCGTCCTCATCGATGAGAACAATAAGCCCATCGCACAAGGCGCACACGAGTGGGAAAACCAACTCGTAGACGGTCTTTGGACCTACTCCACCGAAGCTGTGTGGTACGGACTGCAGGACTGCTATGCCGAGCTACGCAAGGACGTGATGAAGCAGTACGACTGCGAAATAGAAAGTCTTGCCGCCATCGGCTTCTCGGCCATGATGCACGGCTACATGGCCTTCAATGAGAAGCAGGAGATTCTCGTACCCTTCCGCACCTGGCGCAATACCAATACGGGCAAGGCTGCAGCTGAACTCTCGAAACTCTTCAACTACAACATCCCCCTGCGATGGAGCATCAGCCACCTCTACGAGGCCATCCTCGACAATGAGGAGCACGTCAGCGACATCAAGTACCTGACCACGCTGGCAGGCTATGTACACTGGCAGGTGACCGGACAGTTTGTCCTCGGCGTAGGCGATGCTTCGGGTATGATTCCCGTCGACCCCGCCACGAAGACCTACGATGCCGAGATGGTGCGCAAGTTCGACCAGATCCTCGCGGCCAAAGGTTTACCCTTTGGCTTGAAGGACATCCTGCCCCGCTCGCTCAATGCTGGCGAGAACGCCGGCTTCCTTACACCCGAGGGTGCCAAGAAGCTCGACGTGAGCGGTCACCTGAAGGCTGGCATACCTGTATGTCCTCCTGAAGGCGACGCCGGCACGGGCATGGTGGCCACCAATGCCGTCAAGCAGCGCACGGGTAACGTCTCGGCTGGCACATCATCGTTCTCGATGATCGTGCTCGAGAAGCCCCTGTCCAAGCCTTACGAACCCATCGACATCGTCACCACTCCCGACGGCTCGCTCGTCGCTATGGTACACTGCAACAACTGCACCAGCGACATCAACGCATGGGTCGGTCTTTTCAAGGAGTACCAGCAGCTGCTGGGTGTCACCGTCGACATGAACGAACTCTACGGACGTCTGTTCAACAAGGCTCTGGAGGGCGATGCCGACTGCGGCGGACTCATCTCGTTCAACTACGTGTCGGGCGAGCCTGTCACGGGACTTACCGATGGTCGTCCCCTCTTCGTCCGCTCGGCTAACGACAAGCTCAACCTGGCCAACTTCATGCGTGCTCACCTCTATGGTGCCATCGCCGTGCTGAAGTTTGGCAACGACATCCTGCTCAAGGAGGAACATGTCAAGGTAGACCGCATCACGGGCCACGGCGGCTACTTCAAGACCGCAGGCGTAGGTCAGCGCATGCTGGCAGCTGCCCTCAACTCGCCCATCTCCGTTATGGAGACGGCTGGCGAAGGCGGTGCATGGGGTATCGCCCTGCTGGCTGGCTACCTCGTCAACAATCCTAAGAAACTGTCGCTGGCCGACTACTTAGAGGAGGTGGTCTTCGCAGGCAATACGGGTGTGTCTGTAGCACCTACTGCCGCCGACGTGGAAGGCTTCAACCGCTACATCGAGAACTACAAGGCTTGTCTCGGCGTCGAGAAAGCTGCCGTGGAGTGCAAGAAGTAACTTGTTGAAGCACGACAAGTATTTATTGTTTAAGAAAAAAAGAGCAGCATCTCCAATCGGGATGCTGCTCTTTTTCTGCTTTTTACATCATGGCTGCAAGGAAGTTCTCGTAGCCCAGCTTCTCGATGTAGTTCAGGTACTGGGCCTCCCAGGCCATGTGCTCCTTCTCGCCGTCTATCCACTTCAGGATAAGTTTCTTGGTGGGATAGTCATCGTTGAAGGCTTCAGCCAGCTCGCTCAGCTGCTGGATGGCCGTGGGCTCGTAGTCACCCTCTATCTGCTGCTTGGGATCATCGCAGAAGGGGAACTCCTGAGTCTTCATCAGCTCCTGCAGGTCGGCAGGCTTGCAGCCCAGCTCCACCAGGCGCTGCAGCACCTCTTCGGCCTCATCCCATTCCTCTTCAGCCTCTTCCTTCCACTTGTCGGCCAGCTTGTTCCAGCCGTTCAGACGGTTATAGGCTGAAAATGCAAAATGCTGCTTACTGTTTCCAAACCACACAGCGCCAAGTTGCGCAAACTTCTTCAATGCTTCTTCTTTAGTCATAATCATTTTGTTTTAATTAGTTATTATAAAAATCGTTATGCTTCACTTTTCTTGTCCGACAGTGCCTCAATCAGATGGTCGAGGGTGGGAATCATGGCAATAAACTCCTCGTCGGACATGCCTCTTTCACGGAGCACCGAGGTCATGCAGTCGGGAATGACGGCAGCCTGCTGCTGCAGCGCCCTACCGTGTTCGGTCAGCGTGACGATAGTCTGTCGGGCATCGTCCTTATTCTTCTTGCGCACCACCATCTTCATGGCTTCCATACGCTTGATGAGCGGTGTGAGCGTGTTGCTCTCCAGATAGAGCCGTCGCGATATGGCATTCAGGGGCAGACCGTCCTGCTCCCACAGCACCATCAGCACCAGATACTGCGTGTAGGTGATGCCCAACTGAGCGAACCATGGCTGATAGACCTGTATCAGCAACCGTGCTGCCGTGTAAAGACGGAAGCATCCCTGGCGGCTCAGTTTAAGATTCTCATTACTCATATCACCCATGTTTTAATCGTTTGCGATGCAAAGGTATAAAATATCTACCAAAACACAATGGACTGAAACAATTATTTAATATCTTTTAGCAGAACAATCGTTCACGATTAAAAGACCGTCTGCTACCATCATACAAAATAAATGCGGAAAACCGTCGGCCGTTTCAATTAAATTTTGTACCTTTGTACCCAAATAAAAGTATTCATCAATCAAATTACTAAAACTATTATGAACGACATCAAAATTATGAACCGCGCAGCCGACAATATCCGTATTCTGGCTGCTGCTATGGTTGAAAAAGCTAAGAGCGGTCACCCGGGCGGAGCTATGGGTGGTGCCGACTTCATCAACACACTCTACAGTGAATTTCTGGTCTACGACCCTGAGAACCCCGAATGGGAAGGTCGCGACCGTTTCTTCCTGGACCCCGGCCACATGGCTCCCATGCTCTATTCACAGCTGTGCCTCATCGGCAAATACACGCTCGATGACCTGCAGAACCTGCGCCAGTGGGGCTCGGTGACTCCCGGTCACCCTGAGCGCGAACTGGCTCGCGGCATCGAGAACACCAGCGGTCCCCTCGGACAGGGACACACGTTCGCCGTAGGTGCTGCCATCGCTGCCAAGTTCCTGAAGGCTCGCCTGGGCAACGTCATGAACCAGACCATCTATG
>JAFUSV010000068.1 GCA_017467565.1 Prevotella sp. | reverse complement strand
CTTCAAACTTCAAACTTCAAACTTCAAAAGGATGCCGGCTTCATCTTCGGCACCGCCTATAATGCCACCTACCAGTACGGCAGCAGCCTGAAGGATGAGATAGAGGCCGAGCTGCAGAAGGTGGACAACGAATTCTCGATGTTCAACGAGCACTCTACCGTCTCAGCCATCAACCGGGGCGAGAATCCCAAGCGCAGCAAGATGTTCAACGAGGTCTACCAACTGGCACAGCAGGTGAACCGCGAGACCGACGGGGCCTTCGACATCACCGTGGCTCCCCTGGTCAATGCCTGGGGCTTCGGTTTCAAGAACGAGCAGATGCCGACGGCACAGCAGGTGGACAGCCTGCTGAAGATACGCTCACAGATGGACTTCAGCGCCATCGCCAAGGGCTATGGTACGGACGTGGTGGCCCGCCTGCTGCAGAAGAAAGGCATAAGCGACTTCATGATTGAGATAGGTGGCGAGGTGGTGGTCAGCGGACATAACCCCAAGGGCGAGCCATGGCGCATCGGTGTGACGAAGCCACAGGACGACTCGCTGTCGGTCAACAACGAGCTGCAGGCCGTCATCAGCCTGACGGACATCGCGATGGCCACCAGTGGCAACTACCGCAACTTCTACTATAAAGGTGGGCGCAAGTATGCCCACACCATCGACCCCCGCACCGGCTACCCTGTGCAGCACAGCCTCTTGTCGGCCACGGTCTTTGCCAAGACCTGTGCCGTAGCCGATGCCTATGCCACCTCGTTCATGGTGCTGGGCATCGACAGTGCCCGCCAGGTGCTCGACCGTCATCCCGAGCTCATGGCCTACTTCATCTATACCGATGCCCAAGGCCGGCTCTCCGTCTGGTACTCTCCCACCCTGCAACAATCCATTATAGAATAAAGCCTCCACACTCCACACTCCACACTCCTCACTTCACACTCCACACTCCACACTCCTCACTTCACACTCCACACTCCACACTCCACACTCCTCACTTCTCACTTAACACTTAACACTTAACACTCCACACTCCCATGCAGTTCTACGACCAACTTCTACAGTTCCCCCTCTTCCAGGGTCTCAGCCGCAACGAACTGCTCCAGATGGCAGGCAACACGAAGTTCGGCTTCATGAAACTGAGGGCTGACGAAGTGGTGGTACGCGATGGCGATTCATGCAGTCAGCTCCACTTCCTGACCAAAGGCCAGATGACCATCATCCGCCATAGCGATGACCACGCCTACAGCGTGGCCGAACAGGTGCATGCTCCCTGGCTACTGCAACCCGAGGTGCTCTTCGGACCTCAGACACGCTACACGCTGACGGCAAAGACCGCGACCGAAGCCAACCTGATGACGCTGACGAAGGACGAGATGATGCGACTGCTGGATGAATTTCTCATCATCCGACTCAACATGCTCAATCTGCTCTCGGCCCTCGTCCAGCGCCGTTCCCATTTGTCGTGGCGTCAGGCTCCACAGTCTCTTCGTGAGCGTATTATTCGTTTCTTTCTCGACCACTGTCTCTACCCTGCCGGTCCCAAGGAGTTCCACATCCTGATGACACGTCTGGCCAACGAAGTAGGCGACAGCCGACTCGACGTCTCGCACGAGCTGAACACCATGAAGACCGATGGTCTGATAGCCCTTCATCGTGGCCGCATCACCATCCCGTCCATCGAGAACTTACTCATACAATAGCCTTCAATAACCTGAATAGTAGGGATTTCCCCCTAAAGTATAGGGAAAACCACCCTCGAGTTTAGGGATTATCATTTGTGGAGGTCGCCATAAATGCGTACCTTTGCCACGTGAAAAGAAAGAAAAAAGTGTTTTTCCATAGATTTGTTTTTTAGGTTATTGTTTGCTTTTAGTACAACTGACAAAGGAGGTCAACCGATGTGAATCGCTTGACCTCCTATTATTTGACTCATAAGCCCTATTGGCCCCATTAGCCCAATAAGCCCCATTGGCCCCATTGGCCCCATCATCCTCTGATCCTACTGAAAATCGTACACTACCTGCATGAGCTGCTTGCCCAGCTCGTCGGCCTCCTCCATCGTCTGTGCCTCACTGTACACACGGATGATGGGCTCGGTGTTCGACTTGCGCAGGTGTACCCACTTCTCAGGGAAGTCTATCTTCACGCCGTCGATATCGTTGACCACGGCATCGGGATCCTTGGCAAACATCTCCTTGACCTTCACGAGGATAGCGTCCACGTCGGTCTCGGGGGTCAGGTCTATGCGGTTCTTGGCTATCTGGTAGTCAGGGAACGTACGACGAAGCTCACTGGCCTTCATACCTTTCTGTGCCAGACTCGACAGGAACAGGGCGATACCCACCAGAGCATCACGTCCGTAGTGGCTCTCAGGATAGATGACACCACCATTGCCTTCGCCGCCGATGATGGCACCCACCTCTTTCATCTTGGTGGTTACGTTTACCTCTCCTACAGCGGCAGCCGTGTACTTGCCACCAAGCTTCTCCGTGACATCACGCAGGGCACGGGTGCTGCTCAGATTGCTCACAGTGTAAAGAGTTTTGGCGGTAGCCGATTTTTCACTTTTCACTTTTACCTCTTCACTTAGCACATAGTCAGCCACGCTGACCAGCGTGTACTCCTCGCCAAACATCTTGCCGTCTTCACAGATGAAGGCAAGACGGTCTACATCGGGGTCTACCACAATGCCGAGGTCAAAGCCTCCCTGACGCATCTTGTCCATGATGCCCTGCAGGTTCTTCTCCAGGGGTTCAGGATTATGGGCAAACTCACCGGTGCACTCACCGTTCAGTATCTCATAGTCTACGCCCAGGGCCTCGAACAGCTCAGGCAGAATGATGCCGCCCACCGAGTTGATGGTGTCGGCACAGACACGGAAATGACGCTTCTTGATAGCCTCCACATCGGCCAGGCGCAACTGGAGCACGCTCTCCACGTGGCGACGGTTCATTGTGTCATCCTTCACCACATGTCCCAGCTCACCCACCTCGGCATACTCGAAGTCTTCGCGCTCGGCTATGCTGAGCACCTCGGCACCGTCGGCAGCGGTCAGGAACTCGCCCTCGCGGTTCAGCAGCTTCAGGGCATTCCACTGGCGGGGATTGTGAGAGGCGGTGATGATGATGCCGCCGTCAGCCTCGTGCCAACGCACGGCCAGCTCGGTCGTCGGCGTCGTGGCAAGGCCGATGTCGATGACTTCGTAGCCCATGCCTACCAACGTACCACAGACCACGTCGCGCACCATCGGACCCGATATACGTCCGTCGCGGCCCACGACAATCTTCTTGCCGCCTATAAACTTGGCATACGCCGTTGTAAACTTTACGATATCCAAGGGATTGAGCGTATCGCCCGTGCGTCCGCCTATCGTTCCGCGGATGCCAGAAATAGATTTAATCAGAGTCATAAGATATCTATTGTTCGCTGAAATGTTATCTCATAATAATAAGGATAGACGTAGTTGGTAGCTGTCACATGACCCTGTGTATGGGGCACGATGAGTCGCACCTTCGATATCTGGTCATCAGCCGAACGGGCACGTCCCACATTGATGTATGGGAACACCACCAGCCAGCCAGAGGGCACCGACGCGCTGTAGCTCGACAGCATGTAGCCCTCGGTAAACGAGGCCGTGTACGAGCCGCCCGACTTACGGATGTTCATCAGGTCCATGTCGTAGGGTGACACATCGTTGAACAGTCCCACCGAGTCGTACAGGCAGCGCTCCACGAAGCGCACTATGAGGTCGGTATTCTCGCCGTCCTGCAACGGTTTGCCGCAGCCCTTGCTGACTATCTGCATGTACACGCCGGTATTGTTCAGATAGACATACTCGTTTTTCGCGAGGTCGGTCACGTCGCCCTTGGCGTGAAAGTCCTCCTCGCTGATGACGACGATGTTCGAGTCCGCTATAAATGCTTTGATGGCATTGCGTTCCTTGTCCTTCTTGTCGCCGTATGTTTCGTAGTCGTTACATCCCACTGTCGCCAGAAGGCACATCATCGACAGCAGGGCTATCATCATTTTCTTCATATTCCTTATTTATTTGTTACTGACCCCACCCCTGCCCCTCCCCTACAAGGGAGGGG
>JAFUSV010000067.1 GCA_017467565.1 Prevotella sp. | reverse complement strand
CTTCAAACTTCACTTCACCGTCACTTGCGTAGCTCCGTAACCATATTCCTGGAACGAGGCATCCTGGTAGGTATAGGTCTTGTAGCGATATTGCAACTCGTTGACGAGTGCCTTACGCAGTACGCCCTCGCCCTTGCCGTGGATGAAGACAATCTTGGTGCCGCGCTGCTTCTCATACTGTTTCAGCGTCTTGCGGAAGATGTCCAGCTGGTAGTTGAGGATGTCGCTGGACGACATGCCCTGCGTGGTCTCCAGCACCTCGGAGGCATGGAGGTCAACGATGACAGGATCGCCAGGATTGCGTGCCGGCGTCACCAGGGGGCGTGCCTTCGGCTGGTCGTCGTTCTGATACATGCGGGCCTTCAGCTGCTTGGCATCAATGACCAACGGGCGTACCACCTCGTCGTCCTTCACGATGGTGTACACCAATGAAGGCTCTTCGAAGAAGGCGCTCTGCTGGAAGGTGTGCAACTTGTAGAACTTGACGGCATCGACACGTATCTGCACCTCGATGGTCGGTTTCAGCAGGAAATTCTTGTCGCGCTTGTAAGCCACCAACTGGATGGCTACGCGCTCCATGCCGTTGAGGTCTTCGCGTCCGAACTCCTCCAGAAAGAGCTTGGTATTGGGTTCCACCTCGTCGGTAGCCCTTAGCCGCCAACCGTTGCCTTCGGCAGAAAGGTAGGTGAAGCGCATATAGTAGTTGGAGTCATTGACGAAGTAGGTCTCGAAACGTGTCTGGGTGAGTTCCTTGACGTTCATAGGCACGAAGGCCAGATAGGCCGACAGCTGCTCCCCACCCTTACGTTCCTCGGGCTTGGCCTTGAAGGTCACAGGGCTGTCGGCAGGCTCCACCTCCACGGGCTTGGCTTGCTGACGCTGCTGCTGTTGCTTCACCTCCACCACATGACTGGTGTCGTAGTTCTCCTCGCCTATGACTACGACCTCATGAGTCTGCATAGGCACCTGGAAGCCGTCTTCGTCTTCCACCAACACTATATTTTTTCCCTGGAAGCCAGCCACGCGGCCGCCTCCCTTCTCACTGAGAAATCTTACTTTATCTCCTATCTTCATTTTTTAATGCGTAATGTTTAATGCTTAATGCGTAATGCGTAATGCATAATTCTTAATGCGTAATGCTTAACTCACGCTACGGTATCAAGAGCGAGCTGTCGCCATAGCTCAGGAAGCGGAAGTCGTGAGCCAAGGCATAATCGTAGATGGTGTGCCAGTCGCCATGAACGAAGGCACTTACTAATAATAATAAGGTGGACTGCGGCTGATGGAAGTTGGTGACCAGCATCTTCACAATCTTGTAGTCATAGCCGGGAGCTATGATAATCTGCGTGCTGGAGTGCAACGTCTGCAAATCATTGCGGTCCATCCATGCCAGCAGCGCCCTGATAGAATCTTCACTTTTCACTTTTCCCTTTTCCCTCTCATCTGCGGCAGCATATTTTTCACTTTTCACTCTTCCCTCATCCCTCTCATCTGCGGCAGCAAATTTTTCACTTTTCACTTTTCCCTTTTCCCTCTCATACGGCTCCCATTGGTCTACATGCAGTTGTGCCTCGGTGACATCGGGGTTGGCAAGCACCTTCAGTCCCATGTAGTACAGGCTCTCCAGTGTACGTACGCTGGTAGTGCCGACGGCTATGGCCTCGCAACCGTGGGCAAGCAATTTCTCCAAGGTCTGCCTACGCACGGCGATATACTCCGTGTGCATCTCGTGACCGGCTATTTCCTCGCTCTTCACCGGCTTGAACGTGCCGGCACCTACGTGGAGCGTCAGTTCCTCGCGGTCTATATGATGGGCATCGAGGTCGGCCAGCACCTGCGGCGTAAAATGAAGTCCGGCTGTAGGTGCGGCCACGCTGCCTTTTATCTTGGAGTAGACCGTCTGGTAAGTGGTCTTGTCGCTCTCCTGCGTCTCGCGGTTGAGATAAGGCGGTATGGGCAGTTCGCCCATCGTCTCGATAATCTCAGAGAAAGAGACCGTTGGCCTGTCCCACTCCAGCAGTATCTCGTAGCTGGTGCCATGCAGCTGGCCACGCGTGGCCCTGACCGTCAGCGTCTCGCCGCCAATGGTAATGGTACGGCTGAGCGTACCCTCCTTCCACTTCTTCAGGTTACCCACGAGGCAGTACCATGAGCAGCGCTCACGCGACTGGAACATCAGTTCGTAGTCGGCAGGCTGAGCCGGTTCGAGCAGGAATATCTCTATCAGCGCGCCCGTCTCCTTGCGGAAATGCAGACGTGCCTGAATCACTTTTGTATTGTTGAACACCATCAGCGCACCCTCAGGCAGATATTGTGGCAGATGGCAGAAACGGTCGTCAGAGACCTGACCGTGACGATAGACCAGCAGCTTCGACTGGTCGCGCTGAGCCAAGGGGAACTTAGCGATGCGCTCGTCGGGCAGTGGATAGTTATAGTCACTGATATGTATATGCTTGGTTTCCATGCGATTTAGATATAAACAAAATAGCAAGCCTTTAACACGGCGTAGATGCACGTCATCAGCAAGACCGAGATGACAACATTGAGGTCCTGTATATCATAGCCTGTTGACGTGTACTGTGTGGAGATATAGGTCTTCGTCGTCGTGAACTGGCGCGTGACCAGCAGATGGAGATACCATACAGCAGTGCCTACGAGTCCGCCCCACAGCAGTCCTACGAGGATGTCGCCCGGATAGTGGACCCCAAGGTACATGCGCGTCCAGCAATTGACAAGCGACCACAGCACCATGCTCACCGTGAAGATGCGGTTGCGCACCAGGAGGGCAAAGAAGATGGCGATGCTGAAGGTATTGGAGGCATGGGCCGAGAAGAAGCCATAGGAGCCTCCGCGATAGTCGTTGACGATGTCAACATACATGCCTATGGCGGGGTCGTGAGAAGGACGCCATCGTGCCACCATCGGCTTCACGAACATGTCGTCGAGCGAGCCCGCCAGGAATACACACAGCAGCGCAGCTCCCACTATCATCAGCACCTTCTGTGCACGGTCGTTGTTCTTGATGACCATATAGAGCAGCGCACCATAGAGTGGAATCCATGTTGACGCCGTCGTCAAGGTCTTCACCAGACCGTCCAGGAACAGCGACTCGCTGCCGTTTACGCTCAGCAGCAGCTGCTTATCGAATTCTATGAGTGACGTAAAATCCATAATTCACTTCTCACTTAACACTTCTCACTTAACACTTCTCACTTAACACTTCTCACTTAACACTTCTCACTTCTCAAATCACCTCAATCATCTTATTGTCTACCCATCCCTTTCGGCCGTCGGACAGACTTATCTCCTTCCAGTCCTTCATGGCATTGTCGGTGACGGTCACCTTCGTGCCTTCATGGAGGATAAAGAGGTCCTTGCCCGATGCGTCGGGCGTACTCTTCACGTTGCAGGGCGACTGCATGACGATAGCCTCATCATGCCGCTGTATGCTGCGCTTCTGCTGCCAGGCAAAGAGATTGCTCAGCAGGAAGATGACGAGCATCAGCACACCGCCGAAGAAGCCTATCTTGCGCAGTAAGAGGGGCGACGAGAACAGGTAGATGAGGGCCAGCACGATGGCTACGGCCAGGGAGATGAGTGCCAGGCGTGCCCAGGCATCAACGCTCATGAGGTTGATGACCGAACGGTACCACGTCACGAAGAACATCTCTGACTCGGGCGTCACCTTGTCGATGGTCTTGCTGCGTGCCAACTGCAGGTTGAACTTCACGTCATCGTCACTGGGCGACAACAGCAAGGCCCGCTCGTAGTTCAGGATGGCATGCGTCAGGTCGTCGACACGATAGTAGGCATTGCCCAGATTGTAGTACACATCGGTACTGACGCCCTGCTTCAGCAGTTGCTCGTACTGCTCGATGGCCTGCTGGTACTGTCCTTCAGTGTACGACTTGTCGGCTTCGGCCTTCGTCACGGCCTGTGCGCCAAGGGGCATCAGCAGCATGAGCAGGGCCAACGCAGCACCGGCCTTCGGCTTCTTCACCTTGTTCTTCTTCATACTGTCCTCAATATTCTCTATGGCCGTCATGGCCTTCTGGTAGACCTTGTTCATGTTACCCTTCGCATCGCCCGGGGCATAGCGCTCGAACTCACACTCGTCGATAGCCTCGATGAACGGCATCGTCGTCGACTCGTCCACCTGACGTTCCAGCAACTTCTCCGTGATATTCTCGCGCGACAGCTGCTCGACGGGCATATTCAACTTGTCGCCCACATAGCCCCACAGGGCACGCAGCGTCTCGTCGTAGAACTCATTGGGACGGTTGTCCTTCATCAGACGGGCGGCTTTCTTCAGTCGGCGGGTAGCCACCTTATTGGCCATCTTGCCACGCGCCTTCACCAGGTCGGCATTCTCGATGGCACGCTGACGGAAGATGACAAACAGCGACACGAAGACCAGCACGAGCACTGCCAGGTATATCAGGTAGTTGGCAGAGCCGAAGAAATAGTCATCGCGCTTCACGAGCGTGCTGTCGCCCTGCTTGATGTGGCGTATGTCGTTAGCGAGCGACTCCACATTGCTCTGGTCGGTGAAGTTCTGCACGCTGCCTGCACCGCCCTCGCCCTTGGCTACGTCCAGATGATAGGACTCGGAAGTGAGCGTCTTGTACTGCCGTGCATCGGTATCGAAATAGGTGAACGTGATGGGCGGGATGTCGTACTTGCCAGGATTGCGGGGCACCGACGTAAACTCGTACTCTATGCTGCCCTCAGTACCACGCGGGGTAATCCGCGTATTCTCGGTCACCTTCGGGTCGTAGGTGTCGAAGTCGGCAGGGAACTGTATCTGAGGCTGCTTCAGCAACTGGAGGTTACCCACGCCGCTGATGGTCACCTTCGTGGTCAACACGTCGTTGGAGCGCAGGTTCTGGTTGTCCATCTCGGAGGTCATCTTGAACTTGCCCACGCCTCCGGAGAAGTCTGCCGGCTTGTCGGGCAGCGCGTCGACCTGCAGATCGACGGCAGGAGCCATGACGATCTTCTTCGAATAGCTTTCGGAAGCACCGCCGTTGAAGAACTCCTCGAAGGGGTCGATGCTGTGGTGCAACTGCACGACGGTAGCCTCGAACTCTACGGGAGGTATGCGCAGGTGGCCTGTCTGCTGCGGGAACAGCACGTACTGTCGCCAGATGAGGGTCGTATAGTAGCGGCCGTTATACTCTTCACGCTTGGGGCTGCGCTGCTGTTTGGGGTCGCCCAGCTCCTTAATATAGAATGGTGTCTGGTCGGGCAGGTCGCCTGACAGGCTCTGCAGGTTGACAGCCGTGTAGAGCTTATAGGTCAAGAGGATGGCTTCCTGCTCGTAGACGTGCTTCTTCGAGGCGGTCACCTGCATGAAGATGTCCTTGCCCGACACCTGGCCTGACGACTGGTGTCCGCCCGATGATGAGGATTGCTGCTGCGCACCTTCGCCCACCGTCACTGTCAGCGATCCCGACTTCACCTGCTTGCCGTTGACCGTAGCCGACGCGGCAGGGATGGTGAACGTACCCGTGGACTTGGCCGCCAGCGTGTAGGTATAGGTGATGGTAGCCTTGCGGTTGGCCCTTCCGTTGACGATGGTCACCGACTGACTGGTAAACGTGGCAGGTCCGAAGACGACATCGAAGGCATCGGGTATCTGCCCCAGCTGGAAGTTGTCCATGTTCTGTGCATCAGCCGTGTACGACACCTGGAAATTCTGGCCGACACGGGTCTGACGCGGACCGTCGACCGTCAGCGTCTGCGCCATCGCTTCCCCGAAGGAGAAGACCATCAGCGCCATGATGATATAAACAATACGTTTCATTGTCTTTCTATTACCAGTTCTTTCTGTTAGTAGGTCTGCCCTGCGGCTGTGCCTCCTGCATGCGCTTCTGGGCGTCCTTTTCCTTTTGTGTGGCAGCCTTCAGCAGTTGCTCTATGTTCTCCTTGTCCATGGTGGGCTGCTGCTGTTGCTTGTCCTCGTTCTGTTGGTTCTGGGGGGGTTGCTGGTTCTGTTGGTTCTGGGGGGTGTTCTTCAGTTGCTTCTGACAGACCACCAGGTTGTAGCGTGCCTCATTGTCCGTAGGATTATTGCGCAGCACGTCCTTGTAGGCATCGATGGCTTTCATGAGATACTCCTCGTTGCCCTTCGACTGGTAGAGCGACTGGTACATCACGCCAAGGTTATGGTATGACAATGACTTGCGCAGGGGGGTCTGCTCACGGTCGGCAGCCTCGTGGAAAGCGCTGTCCATGCGTGCCACATCCTTCTTGAGGACAGAGTCCTGCACGTTGGGCCAGAGACGCCAGTACTGCTCAGGCAGCAGCGAGGTGTTCAGGTTGTAGAGCGAACGCGGGTCGCTGGGGTCGGTCTTGTTGGCCTTCAGGTAGTTGGTGCTGGCCTTTTCGCGCTGGCCTGCATGAAAGAGCCTGTTACCCTTCCTCAGATATTTCCTGACCTCGCGCTGGCGGCTCTCGTCCTGTGCCGTGGCATAGGTAGATACCAGCCAGGCAGCCATACCTATCATCAATATCCTTGCTATCTTCATTTCTTAAAGAGTTTAAGTTTCGACAGACGATGGTTCTTGCGCTCCATGATGATAATCTCGATGATGAGCAGCAGCAGGGCAATGATGCCCACAGCCTGGAACTGTTCGTCGTAGTCGGCATATACGTTGATCTCTCCTTTCTCTAACTTCACGAGGGCATCCTCGAGCATCTTCTGTGCATTGGAATTATTGGTGACGTGGATATAGGCGCCGCCGCCAGCCTTGGCTATGCTGCTGCACATCTGCTCGTTGAGCTTCGACACGACCTTCGTGCCCGTGTCGTCAACCATCATGCCTCCCGTCTCGGGATTGGGGATGGGTGCGCCGTTGGGCGAGCCGATGCCCAGGATGAAGATGTTGCAGCCATTGTCGAAGGCAGCCTTGGCCACCTCCTCTGCCCCACCCTCATGGTCCTCACCGTCGGTGATGACGATGATAGCCTTGCCGATGCCTTCCTGCTGGGTGAAGCTCTGGCTGGCTATCTCGATGGCATGGGCGATGTCGGTGCCCTGATTGCGTATCATCGAGGGGTCGATGTCGTTGAGGAACATCTTGGCCGACACGTAGTCGCTGGTGATGGGCAGCTGCACAAAGGCATCGCCGGCAAAGACCACAAGGGCTATCTTGTCGTTGGTGAATCTGTTGATGAGGTCTTCAACCATCATCTTGGCACGGTTCAGACGGCTGGGCTTCACGTCTTCTGCCAGCATCGAGTTACTGATATCAAGGGCAATCACCATCTCGATGCCTTCACGCTGCTGCTTGCTGATACGACCGGCCAGCTGCGGACGCGCCAGCATGATGATGAGCAGCACCAGCACCAGTTCCAGCAACCAGAACTTCAGCACAGGGCGCCAACGGGACACATCGGGCATCAGCTGGCGCACCAGTTCGGGGTCGCCGAATTTCCTCAGTCGCTTCTTCTGCAGCCGGCGCAGGAAGAACCATATCAGTGCCAGCAGCACGACGACTGCCAGCAGATAGAGGTATTGCGGGTCTTGGAATCTAAACATTTACGGTATCCTCCTAAATACTATTATTCTGAGCAGCAGTTCGAGCAGCAGCGCTGCGAGGGCAGCCAGCACGAAGTACTGGAACACGTCGTTGTTGCGGGTGAACTTCTGCACGTCTATTTTCGATTTCTCCAGTTTGTCTATCTCGCTGTATATCTGACTCAGCTCCTCGTTGTTGGTGGCACGATAGAACTTTCCGTCGGTCATCGCGGCTATCTGCTGCAGCGTCTCGGTATCTATCTCCACCGGCAGGCGCAGATACTGTATCTCGCCATTGACCAGGGCTGCCGGTGTCAGTGCCGTGCCGTTGGTACCCACGCCGACGGTATAGACCCTGACACCCAGGTTCTTGGCTATCTCGGCAGCCTTCATGGGGGTGATGTCGCCCACATTGTTGGTACCGTCGGTCAGCAGGATGACGATGCGGCTCTTGGCCTTCGAGTCCTTCAGTCGGGCCAGCGCACTGGCCAGTCCCATGCCGATGGCCGTACTGCCGTTCTCCACCAGGTTCTTCAGGATGAACTCCGTGTCCAGTCCGCCGAGCATCGACAGCAGGGCGTGGTGGTCGAGTGTCATGGGGCACTGTGTGAAGGCCTCGCCGCCGAAGATGGTGAGTCCGATGTTGTCGTCGGGACGGTCAGAGATGAACTCCGACGCCACCTTGCGGGCAGCCAGTATGCGGTTGGGCTCCAGGTCCTTGGTCAACATCGACGTGGAGACGTCCACGACGAGCATGATGTCGATGCCCTCCACGGAGCGTGTCTCGCTGGAATTATGGGTCTGCGGACGAGCCAGGGCCAGCACCAGCAGCACAAAGGCCAGCAGACGCAGCACGGGCTGCACCGGCATCAGCCACACCCTCCAGCTGCGCGGTGCCTTGACGAAGGCAGCCGTGTCGGCCATACGGATGGTGGGTTCCGTCTTCTTGCGAAACATCACGTACCATATTATATAAGGTATCGTGAGCAGAAGCAAAAACAGATATTCTTTATTGGCAAATTCCATGTCTTACGTTCTCCTTTACAATAGTTCTTGCAGATAGTATATCAGGTAGGCCAACAGCAACACGGATGCCAGCGAGAGTACGGCTATGAGCACCTGCAGCATGCGGCGGCTCTTGTTTGTCTTCTGCTGCTCCTCGGTCAGTTCGGGCTTCACCACCTCTTCCGTAGGCATGTTCTCCAGCTTGGTCTGGTTGATGAAGTCGATGGCATTCACCAGGTTGGCATCGTTCTCGTTGATCAGTGTGGAGTACTTGGCAAACTTCACCAGGTCGGCAGTCATAAACAGCTGGCGCAGCTCTTCGAACGACTTGGGGTCGTCGGTATGCATCAGGCGGTCTATGATTTCGCTGCTGGTCATCTCCATGGCGTTGAAGCCATAGCGCTCATTGATATACAGGCGCAGGGTGTCGGTCAGTTCGGTATAGTACTCCTTGGAATTTTCGGCCGTGACCATCTTTTCCGACTTGATGCGTTCTATGGAGCGCATAGCCTTGAGGTGCGGCAGCTCGTGCCTGATGATGCGGATGCGCGAAATGATGGGCTTGTTGTTCATCAGCCTGAGCGACAGGTAGATGACAGCCAGCACCAGGAGTGCCAGGATGAATGCCATGAGCAGCCCGTGCCCCCATCCGTCTATCATCCAGTTGAACTCCACGTCCTGCACGTCCTTCGGTCCGTAGTACTTAGGACCGTTGTACTGGTCGACAAAGGTGGTGTCCACCTCGACGGTGAGCACCTTCAGCGGCAGGGGGTTGGTCTCGTAGTCCTCGCCGTCGACGGTCACCACGAAGGGTGGTATCTCGTAGAGCGTGTCGACAAACGAGGTGAAGACATACGAGCGCGACTGTCGCTGCATGCCGTTGGCCAGCTTCTCCGTGTCATTGTCTATCTTGCCCAGGAACTCGATGTCGGCAGGCAGGGTGGCCACGTCGGGGAAGTGGATGTTCGCCCCCTGCTTGGCCTCTACCGACACGGTGACGGGCACATGCTCGCCAATGAGTATCTCCATGGCGCCTATGCGTGCCTGCACCTTCGGTTTCTGTGCCATGACGGCCATGACGGCCAGGCAGAGGCAAGTACAGATGACTATGAATCTTTGTTTCATTTGTTTTGCTTCGATGTAAGTTTTACTATCCGCGCTGCTTGAAGAGCACCAGCAGTGACTTGACGTAGTCCTCGTCGGTGGCAATGCTGACGTGGTCGACATTACTCTTGGCGAAGGTCTCGTTGAGGTCCGACTGGCGTAGCAGCCAGGTTTTGTGGTACGACTCCCTCAGCTTGCGGCTCGATGTGTCGACATACTGCTCTATGCCCGTCTCGGCATCGACGACCCTCATCAGTCCCACGTTGGGCAGCTCGGCCGCCCGCTTGTCGTACACCTGTATGGCCACGACGTCGTGCTTCCTGTTGGCGATGGTGAGCTGCTGACGGAACTGGTCCTGGGTATAGAAGTCGCTGAGCAGGAATGCCGTGCAGCGCCGCTTGGCCACTCCCGTGAGGAACTCCACCGCCAGTGCGATGTTGGTCATGCGGCTGTCGGGATGGAAGTCGAGCAGTTCGCGAATGATGTAGAGTATGTGCTTGCGTCCCTTCTTCGGGGGAATGTACTTCTCTATCTTGTCCGAGAAGAACACCACACCTATCTTATCATTGTTCTGTATGGCAGAGAAAGCCAGCGTGGCTGCAATCTCGGTCACCATGTCGCGCTTCATCTGGTGGCGCGTACCGAAGTCGAGCGAGCCGCTGACGTCGATGAGCAGCATGACCGTCAGTTCGCGCTCTTCCTCAAACACCTTGACGTAGGGTTTGTTGAAGCGTGCCGTCACGTTCCAGTCAATGTCGCGCACATCGTCACCGTACTGATATTCGCGCACCTCGGAGAAGGCCATGCCCCTACCCTTGAAGGCCGTATGATACTGACCAGCAAAAATGTTAGAGCTCAGGCCGCGGGCCTTGATTTCTATCTGCCGTACTTTCTTGATGATCTCACTTGTTTCCACCTAATTGTCAATTATCCATTATCAATTGTCAATTATCCATTATCCATCATCCATCAAGGCACTTCCACCTTGTTGATGACCTTCGAGATAATCTCCTCGCTGGTCATGTTGCTGGCCTCAGCCTCGTAGGTCAGTCCGATGCGGTGGCGCAGCACGTCGTGGGCCACGGCACGCACGTCCTCGGGCACCACATAGCCGCGACGCTTGATGAAGGCGTAGGCACGGGCAGCCTTGGCCAGATTGATGCTGGCACGGGGCGAACCGCCGAAGGCTATCATCTGCTTGAGTTCCTTCAGTCCGTACTTCTCGGGATAGCGTGTGGCAAAGACGATGTCGGTGATGTAGTGCTCTATCTTCTCATCGAGATAGACCTCGCGCACCACCTCGCGTGCCCTGAGTATCTCGGCAGCCGTAGTGACGGGTGTCACCTTGGGCAGGCCCTCGCCTATATTCTCGCGGATGATCTTCTTCTCCTCGTCGAAGGTGGGATAGTCGATGACCACCTTGAGCATGAAACGGTCTACCTGTGCTTCGGGCAGCGGATAGGTGCCCTCCTGCTCGATGGGGTTCTGCGTGGCCATCACGAGGAACGGCGTGGGCAGGTCGAACGTCTCGCTACCTATGGTCACCTGCTTCTCCTGCATGGCTTCCAGCAGTGCGCTCTGCACCTTGGCCGGTGCACGGTTGATTTCGTCGGCCAGCACGAAGTTGGCAAACACAGGACCCTTCTTGACGAGGAACTTCTCGTCCTTCTGCGAGTAGATCATCGTACCCGTCACATCGGCGGGCAACAGGTCGGGTGTGAACTGTATGCGACTGTAGTCGGCGTCTATGAGCTGTGCCAGGGTCTTGATGGCCAGGGTCTTGGCCAGTCCCGGTACACCTTCGAGAAGGATATTGCCATCACTCAACAGGCCTATGAGCAACGAGTCTACCAGATGCTTCTGACCGACGATGACGCGGTCCATGCCTGTCATAAGGTTAGTTACGAACGAACTCTGCTGTTCTATCCGGATATTCAATTCGCGGATATCAATGTTTTCTGCCATTGTCTTTAGTATTTTTGTTGATTATCTGTTCAATTTCTTTCGGGCTGCGGCCTTCATCTTCAGCTTAGGAATCTTGATTTCCTGTCCCACCTGGAGGGGTGTGTCCTTGGTGATGCCGTTGTACACCTCTACGTAGCACTCCATGCCCGGTCCGAGTGCACTGCGCGAGATGCGGTAGAGCGTCTCGCCCTGCTTGACCTTGACCACATGGTCGAGTCCTACTATCTGATAGGCACCCGTGCGCACACGGTTGTCCATAGCCTCATATTTCTTATAGTCCTCATTGTCCTTGGGCTGGGCCTGCTGAGCCTGAGCCTTGGGTTGCTGCTGGGCCTGGGGCTGCTGAGGGGCAGCGGCCTCGGGCTGTGGCTGCGGTTGCTGAGGTTCGGGCTGAGCGGTCTGCTGCACCGTCTGGGCGTCGGGTGCCTCCTTGATGACGATGTCGGCAGTATCTTCAGGGACTATCGACTCAGCATGTGTGCTCTGTGATGTCTCCGTAGGTGGCACCACGGGCGGCTCCTTCTTTTGCTGACCGAGATAGTAGCCGGCCCCGAAGCAGAGCCCACACAGCACCAGGATGATGGGTATCCACAGCCACTGGAGGGAAGAATGGGGTTCGGGGTCCTCG
>JAFUSV010000066.1 GCA_017467565.1 Prevotella sp. | reverse complement strand
GCTGCGAAAAGCATTTTCAGTTTCATATTTTCTTTTTAATCGTTTGGTCTTGAATAGTTGGGAGCTTCACTGGTGATGGTGATGTCATGCGGATGACTCTCGTTTACACCGGCATTGGTGATACTGGTAAACTTAGCATCGTGGAGATGCTCTATGTCGCATGCTCCACAATAGCCCATGCCCGAACGCAAACCACCTACCAGCTGGTAGATGACTTCCTGGACAGTACCTTTATATGGCACGCGACCTGCAATGCCCTCGGGCACCAGTTTCTTCACGTCCTTCGTGTCGGCCTGGAAGTAGCGGTCCTTTGACCCATGCTCCATTGCCTCGAGCGAGCCCATGCCGCGATAACTCTTGAACTTACGTCCGTTATAAATGATGGTGTCACCAGGACTCTCCTCGGTACCTGCTACCAGCGAGCCGATCATGACTGACGAACCGCCGGCTGCCAATGCCTTGACGACATCGCCGGAATAGCGCAGTCCTCCGTCAGCGATGAGGGGAACACCCGTACCCTTCAATGCGGCAAAGACATCATAGACGGCACTCAGCTGGGGCACGCCGACACCGGCAACAACGCGGGTGGTGCATATAGAACCCGGACCGATGCCAACCTTGACGGCATCAGCACCATTCTCGACCAGCATCCGTGCAGCAGCACCCGTGGCGATGTTGCCTACGACGATGTCAATACCCGAGAACGAAGCCTTGGCCTCGCGCAACTTGTCGACGACACCCTTCGAATGGCCGTGGGCAGTATCGATGACGATAGCGTCGGCACCTGCATTGACCAGTGCCTGCATACGTTCAAGCGTATCGTTGGTGACTCCCACTCCGGCAGCCACGCGCAGACGCCCTTTGTCGTCCTTACAAGCCATCGGTTTGTCCTTAGCCTTGGTGATATCCTTATAGGTGATGAGTCCGACGAGGTGATTGTCCTTGTCGACGACGGGCAGTTTCTCTATTTTGTTTCTCTGCAGTATCTCTGCAGCATCAAAAAGGTTGGTCTGTTGATGGGTAGTGACCAGATTCTCCTTCGACATGATGTCATCGACAGGACGATCGAGACGGCGCTCGAAACGCAGGTCACGGTTGGTGACGATGCCCACCAGATGGTTCTCCTCGTCGACCACAGGAATGCCTCCGATATGATATTCGGACATGATATCGAGTGCCTGTGCGACGGTAGAGCCCCGCTGGATGGTGACGGGGTCGTAGATCATGCCGTTCTCTGCACGCTTGACGATAGCCACCTCGCGTGCCTGATTCTCTATCGACATGTTCTTGTGTATGACACCGATACCTCCTTCACGGGCAATGGCAATAGCCATCTGACTCTCCGTGACGGTATCCATAGCTGCCGTAACGAAAGGCACGTTGAGCTGGATGTTACGCGAGAACCGTGTACGCAGTTCTACGGACTTTGGCAACACTTCAGAATAAGCTGGAATCAGCAGGACGTCGTCAAATGTGAGACCGTCCATCACAATCTTATCGGCAATAAATGAAGACATAATATGAACCTTTTTTAAAATATTGCCTGCAAAGATACAAATATTTTTTGAGGATTGAGGTTTGAGGTTTGAGATTTATACGTTACTTGGTATTTTTTAACATTCAGAAATCTCAAACCGCAAACCTCAATGCCCAAATCAGTTGGCCATCTCGGAGATGAACTTGATACGCACGAGGCGAATTTCGTCCTCAGAGAAGTCATCGCCGAACTCCTCATAGGCGGCTTTCAGGTCGTCTTTTTCCTGTTCGGAGAAGTAGTCGTAGATGTCGTTGATGTCATCGGGGTCCATAATCTCATTGAGGAAATAGTCAATGTTGACACGGTTGCCGCTATAGACGACGATACCCTCAAGCTCATCGAGCAACTCTTCGAAGTCAATGCCCAGAGCGTTGGCAATGTCATCGAGGGCGATGCGTCGGTCTATGTTCTGGAGAATCTTCAGTTTACGCATAGAGTCCTTAGCCTTCGTACGTACACGAAGATCGCTCTGACGTTCGATGCCGTTCTCCTCGCAATAGTGCTTGATGAAGTCGACGAACTCCTTGGCATAGGGCTGGCGCGTCTTGCCGTCGCCAACACCCTGAATACCTTTCAGTTCCTCGAGTGTGATGGGGTAATCGGTAGCCATCTGTTCGATGCTGACATCCTGGAAGATGACGTATGGCGGGCGATCCAACTTGCGCGACCACTTACGGCGCAGGTCGTGGAGCATAGACGAGAGGACAGGATCGAGGGCGCTGATGGAGCCATCCTGCTGAGCGACATCGTCATCATCGCTGAACTCATGGTCTTTCACCACCATGAATGATACCGGCTGCTTGATGAAGCGCTTGCCGGCAGCCGTCACCTTCAGTAAGCCGTAGTTCTCTACCTCCTTACGCAGATAGCCGGCTATGAGAGCCTGACGTATGACGGGGTTCCATATCTTCTCGTCGTCATCCTCACCCGATCCGAACTCTTCGAGATTCTGATGCTTGTGGGCTATTATCTCCTCCGTCTCGTGACCTGTGATGAAGTCGATGATATAATCGGTGCGGAAATTCTCCTTGACAGCAAGAATGGCGCGCAGGGTGATGACCAGTTGGTCGCGCGCTTCAATCTTCGTGTTGGGATGCAGACAGTTATCGCAGTTGTGACAGTTATCTTCGGGATACTGCTCGCCAAAATAGTGGAGCAGCATCTTGCGCCGACAGACACTTGTCTCGGCATAGGCAGCCGTCTCCTGCAGCAACTGCCGGCCGATGTCCTGCTCGGCCACAGGCTTGCCCTCCATAAATTTGTCGAGCTTCTGCAGATCCTTATAGCTGTAGAAGGCCAGACAGATACCTTCGCCACCATCACGACCGGCACGTCCTGTCTCCTGATAGTAGCCTTCCAGCGACTTCGGAATATCGTAATGTATGACGAAGCGCACATCAGGCTTGTCGATACCCATGCCGAAGGCGATGGTAGCCACGATGACATCGATACGCTCCATGAGGAAGTCATCCTGCGTCTGAGAGCGGAGGGCCGACTCCAGTCCTGCATGATAGCAGGCGGCCTTGATGTCGTTGGCTCGTAGGATGTCAGCGAGGTCTTCCACTTTCTTACGCGAGAGGCAATAGATGATGCCGCTCTTGCCGGGATGCTGCTTAATGAATCGGACGATGTCCTTGTCTATCTCTTTCGTCTTGGGGCGCACCTCGTAATAGAGGTTGGGACGGTTAAAGGAGCTCTTGAACTCAACGGCATCAAGGATGCCCAGATTCTTCTTGATGTCCGACCTCACCTTGTCGGTAGCAGTAGCCGTCAGGGCGATGACGGGTGCCTGCCCTATCTCGTTGATGATGGGACGTATGCGCCGGTATTCAGGACGGAAGTCATGTCCCCATTCCGATATACAGTGGGCTTCGTCGACAGCATAGAATGATATCTTGACTGTCTTCAGAAACTCAACGTTATCCTCCTTTGTCAGCGACTCAGGAGCTACGTAAAGCAACTTGGTGATGCCTGCCCTCACGTCGGCTTTCACCTGATCGATGGCCGACTTGTTGAGCGAGGAGTTCAGGTAGTGCGCCGTTCCTTCCTTCTCACTCATCTGGGCTATCACGTCCACTTGGTTTTTCATGAGTGCTATCAGCGGGCTTATGACGATAGCAACGCCATCCATGAGGAGTGACGGCAGCTGGTAGCACAGCGACTTTCCGCCACCAGTAGGCATGAGCACGAACGTGTTGCGTCCGTCCATGAGGTTGCTGATGATGGCTTCCTGGTCGCCCTTGAACTTATCGAAGCCGAAATATCGTTTCAGGGCATTGACTAAGGTTTTCTTGTCTGTCATAGGCTCAAAGTGTTTGCTTTTATTGAAGATGTGACTTATCGAGCTGCTGCTGAGCATACTCGCGTGTCACTCTGAAGGTCTTCTCTTTTTTTGACGGTGCTTCGAACATGGCGTCCATCATAATGCTCTCGACGATAGAGCGTAATCCGCGTGCGCCGAGCTTGTACTCTACGGCTTTGTCAACAATCAGCTTGAGCGCCTCGTCGTCGAAGGTCAGATTGACGCCATCCATCTCTAACAGCTTGGTATATTGCTTGATAATGGAGTTCTTCGGCTCCAGGAGGATACGCTCCAGCGCTGCGCGATCCAGTGGATTGAGATAGGTGAGCACGGGCAGGCGTCCTATGATCTCGGGTATCAGTCCGAATGACTTCAGGTCTTGAGGCATGATGTACTTCATGAGATCGTCCTTATCAATCTTCTTGACATTTTGCACAGAATTATAGCCCACGGTATGGGTATTCAGTCGCTGTGCTATCTTGCGCTCGATGCCGTCGAAGGCTCCGCCGCAGATAAACAGGATATTGCGTGTGTCCACGTGGATATACTCCTGGTCGGGATGCTTGCGTCCACCCTGTGGCGGCACGTTGACCACAGTCCCTTCGAGCAGTTTCAGCAGTCCCTGCTGCACGCCCTCGCCGCTGACGTCGCGGGTGATGGAGGGGTTGTCCTGCTTGCGTGCTATCTTGTCTATCTCGTCGATGAAGACGATGCCCCTCTCGGCAGCCTCAACGTCGAAGTCGGCCACCTGGAGCAGTCGGCTGAGAATACTCTCTACATCCTCGCCCACATAGCCAGCCTCAGTGAATACGGTAGCGTCGACAATGGTGAAGGGCACATCGAGCAACTTGGCTATGGTACGGGCGAGCAGCGTCTTACCGGTACCTGTAGAGCCCACCATGATGATATTGGACTTCTCTATCTCGACGCCGTCGTCATCGTGTTTCTGTCCCAGACGCTTGTAGTGGTTATAGACAGCAACCGAGAGGAACCGCTTAGCCTCGTCCTGCCCAATGACATACTGGTCGAGGTAAGCCTTGATATCCATCGGCTTCGGTATGGCTTTCGCCTTAGCCTTGCGTCCTTTGCCGTTTCCCTGTCCGTTGGCCTTCTCCAGGATGTTCTGTTCCTGCAGTATCTCGTAAGCACGCTGTGCACACTCATCGCAGATATAGCCGTCCAGCCCCGATATCAGCAACTTCACCTCGCGGTCGGTGCGACCGCAGAAATTACACGTACCTTTCTTCATTTCTTCACCAGCACCTGATCAATCATACCATACTCTCGTGCCTCGTCGGCCGTCATCCAGTAGTTGCGGTCACTGTCAGCCCACACTTTCTCGTAGTCGGTATGTGAGTGGTTGGCAATGATGGTATAAAGTTCTTTCTTCACTTTCTGTATCTCGCGTGCTTCAATCTCAATATCAGAAGCCTGTCCCTGTACACCGCCCAGTGGCTGATGTATCATCACGCGGCTGTGGGTCAGTGCCGAGCGCTTGCCCTCCTGTCCGGCCACCAGCAGCACGGCAGCCATCGATGCGGCCATGCCGGTGCAGATGGTAGCGACGTCGCTTGAGATGAACTGCATGGTGTCGTAGATGCCCAGTCCTGCATAGACGCTGCCACCAGGCGAGTTGATGTAGATGCTGATGTCCTTGCCCGGATCTACGGAGTCAAGGTAGAGCAGCTGTGCCTGCAGTGTGTTGGCCGTATAGTCGTCAATCTGCGTACCGAGGAAGATGATGCGGTCCATCATCAATCGGCTGAACACGTCCATCTGAGTCACGTTGAGCTGACGCTCCTCGAGGATATAAGGGTTGAGATACTGAGCTTGCGCCTTCATCACATCGTCGAGCACCTGGCCGCTGAGTCCGAGGTGTCCTGTTGCATATTTCCTAAAGTCGTTCATAATCACTGAATTATAGTACATTTAAGTTCACGTGGCAAAAGATTATTTTCCGTTCCACGCATAAAGTAAGCACAAAATTACAAAAAAAAGTCGATATTCCCACGCTTTTTAAGTTTTTTTTTGTGCCAAAACAAAAAAATCTCCGAAAAGACGTGCTTTCCGGAGACTCTCTGTCTGTTATTTCGTGCTTATTCGCCACGCATCATTTTGTTGAACTCATCGAGCGTGACTTCCTTCTCGTTGAGTTTGACGATGCCCTTGAGTGCCTGTGTGAGCTTCACGTCGACGGCGCGCTCCACGAAGTTCTCTACGTTCTCGCGCTTCTTCAGCTGCTCTTCGGCGTAGTTCTCGAGCACGTCGTCGGGCACGTTGCTCATGCCGTACTGTGCGAACTGAACGCGGATGGCATCCTTGGCGATAGCCTTCAGGTCAGCATCCTCGACCTTCACGCCGGCAGCAGTCACAAGCTGCTCTTTGATGAGGTGCCATTTCAGCTCGTCGATAGATGCCTTGAAGTTCTTCTCCACATAGTCGGCACCCTTGTCCTTGTTGTTCTGCAGCATGACGCGCTTGAGCAGAGCCTCGGGGAACTGCAGCTCACCCACCTTCTTTTCCATATACGCGCGTACGTCCTGCAGGAACTTGTAGTCGCTGTTGCCAGCGAGCTGTCCCTTCACGCTGTCGGCGATGCGCTGACGGAAGTCGGCCTCGGTCTTGCACTCCTCGCCGAAGACGCGCTCGAAGAGCTTCTCGTCGACGGCAGCAGGCTGGAAGTGACGAATCTCGGTCACCTGGAAAGAGAAGTCAGCGGTGAGCTCCTTCACGTCTTCCTTCTTCAGCTTGAGCAATGCTGCCACCTCGGCATCATTGTCGGGATAGGCTTTCTTGGGGTTGAACACGATAATGTCGCCGGGCTTGGCGCCGTCGAACTTCTTCTTCTCGTCCTCGCCCTTGACGTAGCTGGGCATGACCATTCCGCCTTCGACCTCGATACCGCCCTCGAGCGTGTTGCCCTGAGCGTCCAACTGGCGCAGGTCACCCTTCAGCGTGTCGTTGCCGCTCCACTCCTGGGCCTCAACGAACTCGCCTGCCTGCGATGCATACATCTGCACCTGGTCGTCGATGAGCTTATCGTCTACCTTGATAGTGTAGAAATTTACCTTATCCTTGGCAGTGAGCTCGGCCTTGAACTCGGGAGCCACAGCGATGTCGAAGACAAACTCGAAAGGACCGTCTTTCTCCAAGTCCTGAGGTTTCTGCTTCTCCTCGTTGGGCAGAGGCTCGCCCAGCATCTGTATCTTGTTCTCGCGGATGTATTCGTAGAGCTTCTCGCCCAGCACGCGGTTCACCTCGTCTACCTTGACGGCGGTGCCGTACTGCTTCTTAATCAGTCCCATGGGCACCATACCAGGACGGAATCCTGGCACCTGGGCCTTCTTACGATAGTCCTTCAACTTCTTGTCAACAGCCTCCTGATAGTCGGCCTGCTCGATGGTGATGGTCATCAGACCGTTCACCTTGTCAGCACATTCAAACTGAATATTCATCTTGTTTATTTACTATTATATATTTACTATTTACGATTTATTTGCGATGTCTCTGTGAGCCATTTGCATTTTGAGGTGCAAAGGTACTCATAAAAGACGAGAAAAGGGCAAGTTTACCATTTTTTAACGTTGAAAACGGATGTCGTAGAGGCGATGTCCGTCCATGAGGCGGTTTTTGTCTACCTCGCCCATGACGCCGGGTATGCGTCCGCGGCTGGTGTACTGCCAGAGTGTGTAGTCGCGTCCGTCAGCGAGTACGGGCTGCTCGTCGGCATACATGGCTATCCAGAGCTGGTAGTCATCGAGCCGTCCCACGAGGTTCTCGTTGTAGAAGTTGCGATAGGTGTAGACGATAGGCTTCTGGTGATAGGCCTCCTCCATGAGCGTCAGGAACTTGGTGAGCGAGTCGCAGAAAGCCTCCTGGCGCAGGTTGCCCAGAGTCTCGACGTCGAGCATAGGTATGAGGTCTTGCTCAGCAGGCAGGCACTGGCGCTTCAGATTCTCTATCTGTTCCGTGAGGTTCACCATGGGTCGGAAGAAGTGGTAGGAGCCCACCTTGAGGCCGTGCTGATGGGCCATCTCGATGTTGCGCTCATAGCGTGAGTCGATGCGGTCGCCACCCTCGGTACACTTCAGGTAGACGAAGGCCATATTGGTCTCCTGGCCTACGGCCTCCCAGAACACTTCGTTCTGGTAGTGGCTGATGTCGATGCCGTGTATGTGCTGACAGGTATCCTCGCAGGCGTGGAAGGGGTCTTTGTCGTGTATGCTCCGCACGACGGGTGCACGGTGTCGCTTGGCCTTCTTGCGCTTGGCGACCTTTGTGGTACGTGCCTTTGCCTTGCGTTTGGGTCGGCGCACGTCGCCGTCGGCAGGGACGGCCAGAAAGGCGAAAATCAGTAGAAATATGGTCAGTTTCTTCATGTTCTTTTAAATTTTAGGCGCAAAGTTACTAAAAAAAACGGTGCTAAGCGCGCTATTTATCATTTATTTTGTACCTTTGCAAAAAATTAAAACTATCCGCATCATGAAGTCGACCATCCTATCTGCTATATGCTGTATGCTTATGTTCTGTGCCTGCCACGATGAAAAGGAGCAGTGGCCACGGGAGACGGGACGCGCCGTACTGGTATATATGGCAGCCGACAACAACCTGGACAACGAGGTGCGCAGTGACCTGAGCGAGATGATAGAGGGCTCGAAGATGCTGGGCGACGAGGCGAAGCTCATAGCCTTGGTGGATCGTCGGCGCGAGAGGCCCTACATACTTGAGATAGCCAATGGCGACACCATCCGCAGGGAGACCTTCGACGAGGAGCTGAGCACATCGAGTGCCGAGACGCTGCGCACGGCCATGCGCTGGCTGACCGACCACTATCAGGCCAAGAGCTACGGGCTGGTGCTGTGGGGACATGCCGACGGATGGATCATCTACGACGACCAGCCTAAGCAGGAGGCGCGGCGCAGGGGCTACGGCATCGACTACACGGCGGGCTCCACGTGGATGAACATCACGGACATGGCGCGGGTGCTGGGGGACTTTCCCCGCCTGACGTTTATCTTTGCCGACTGCTGCGCCTTCATGAGCGTCGAGTCGATGTACGAGCTGCGAGGTGTGGCCGACTACATCATAGGTTCGCCGGCAGAGATACCGGCCGAGGGTGCACCCTACCAGACGGTGGTGCCTCAGCTGTTCAACGAGGATGAGCGTTTCTACGAGCGCATAGCCGATGCCTACTTTGCACAGGTCACCTACGACAAATGTCGCGAGCCGCTCTCTGTGGTGAAGACGAGCGAGATGGAACGTCTGGCCACAGCCACGAGGGAGGTGCTGGCCTCGTTCGTGCCTACCCTACCCGACAGCCGCTATCCCGACGTGGGGGGACTCATATACTACTACAAGCACACGCTGTACGACATGAACGACGTCATCATGGCTCATGCCGCGCCCGACAACTACACTACGTGGCGCGAGGCTCTCGACGCTGCTGTTGTCTACAAGACTTTCACCGACCACTGGCGCGCCCGCTTCGTGGCGTTCATGGACTTCTACGTCACCGAGCAGCGCTACGGTGGGCTCAACATGTATGTGCCTCAGGATGCGTCGTACCTGCCTATGAAATACGTGGACACGGCCCTTCGGCAGGATGCCACCATCCACCTGATGCAATGGTACCAGGCAGCGGGCTACAGGGAATTGGGGTGGTAGTCAATGAGTAAATGCGAAACTTGAGTAATGATCTTTAACTGACGACGACCTTGATTTTCGAGATGCGGTGGCCGTCGATTTCCACTATTTCGAACTTGAACTGACGATAGTTGAAACGCTCGTGTAGCTTGGGGAAGTCGCCCTTGAGCTCTAACAGCAGGCCTGCCAACGTGTCGGCATCGCCCTCCACCTCCTCGAAGATGTCGTCATCGAGCTTCAGTATCTTGTAGAAATCGGACAG
Organism: Prevotella sp.; assembly: GCA_017467565.1. Taxonomy (GTDB): domain Bacteria; phylum Bacteroidota; class Bacteroidia; order Bacteroidales; family Bacteroidaceae; genus Prevotella. Next base: position 2,185 of record JAFUSV010000066.1, on the reverse strand, counting down.
CAGCGTCTTTCCCTCAAAGACGTAGGTATTGGCATTGATGCGCACATAGTTTTTCTCTTCCTCATCGTACTCATCGTTGATCTCGCCTACTATCTCCTCGAGTATATCCTCGAGGGTCACCAATCCGCTGGTGCCTCCAAACTCGTCGACGACGATGGCGATGTGCACCTTGTTCTCCTGGAAGTCGCGCATCAGGTCGTCTATCTTCTTCGTCTCGGGTACGAAGTAAGGCGGACGTATGAGCGACTGCCAGCGGAAGGTGGCAGGCTTGTTGAGATGTGGCAGCAGGTCCTTGATATAGAGTATGCCGCGCACATTGTCGATAGATTCCTGATAGACGGGTATGCGCGAGTAGTTGTTTTCCACGATGCTCTGTATGACCTCCTGGAACGTAGAGTGGAAGTCGAGGTCTACGATGTCTTGTCGGCTGGTCATCACCTCCTTCACCGTCTCGTCGCCGAAGCGCACGATACCCTCCAGCATGTTCTGCTCCTCCTTCAGTTCGGTTTTGTCGGTCAGTTCGAGTGCCTGCTCCAGGTCGTCGACGCTGAGCACGTGCGACTCCTTCTGTACGACGCGCTGCGTCAGTACGCTGGTGCTCATCAAGATGCTCGACAAGGGGTAGAAGAGTCGGCGCAGCAGCAGGATGGGGCCCGAGAAGGCTCGGCAGACGGCCAGCGCATGCTCACCGCAGAATATCTTGGGCATGATTTCACCGAAGAGCAGCAGCAGGAAGGTGAGCACGACGGTGATGCAGACGAACTCCAGCCAGGGTGCGCCGAAGGTGACGACGCTGGCGAAGAAGTAGTTGCAGAGCATGATGATGGTGACGTTGACCAGATTGTTGGTAATCAGTATGGTGGCGAGTGTACGCTCGCTGTCGGCCCTTAGCTTCTCGATGTTGGCATCGCTCTTGCTCTTCTCTGGGTCCAGCTCGTTGAGGTCGCTGGGCGACAAAGAAAAGAAGGCGATCTCCGAGCCTGAGGCAAATCCGGAAACCAGCAGCAGCAGCCCTGCCAGCACTATAGCAAAGATGGCACCTGCCGAGGGTGCCATAAATTGAACGGTGCTCAGTATCAGACTCACGTGTTCCATTGCTTATTCCTGCTGATTATTGGGACGTGGCGACAACATTTCCATATTGTCGGCCCACACCTCGGTGACATACTGTTTCTGTCCCTGTTTGTTGTCGTAGGTGGTATAGCGCAGCCGTCCCTCAATGTAGAGTTTGTCGCCCTTGTGGACGTAGCGCTCTACGATTTCGGCCAGGCGGCGCCAGAGAATGACGTTGTGCCAGTCAGTACGATCGGGCACCTGTGTCCCGTTCTGCAGGGTGTAGCCCTTCTCGGTCGTAGCCAGACGCAGCCTGGCCACCGCCACGCCTTCGTCGACATAGCGTACCTCGGGGTCCATTCCCACGTTGCCTATCAGCATCACCTTGTTCATATACTGCTATTATTTTGCTGCGGCAAAACCGCAGCACACTCTATCTTTTCTGCGGCAAAACCGCAGCACACTCTATTCTTGCTACTTGCAGAGGCCGAGGAACGTGAAGTGAAAGTTCTTACCCTTGGCTGAGGGGAACTGACTGCGGTCGTCCACACGGCCACGCAGGTGGTCGACGATGCGGTTGTAGCAATCTATGCCCGAGCGAGCCTTGACGCGAGCCACAAACTGGGTGTCGCGATACTGGAACTTACCCGTGCCAGGCACCATGAGCACACGCTTGAAGTTGATGTCGCCCTCGTACCACCCCTCGCGCTCCTCGTTGAGCTTCATGATAGCCGGCGAGGCTGGACGCTCCTTGTTGCCGCCCTCTGACGGGCGCAGGGCACGCTTCTCCTTGAAGTCCTGCATGGTGGCAGCTTCGGTCTTGATGATGATGAAATATATGCGTGGACGTATCTTGTAGCGCTTCGGATAATATACATCGCTCTCTACATAGTCGCGTATGTCGCTCTCCAACACGGGGTTCATGCCAATCTCGTCAATGCTACTCAGAAAGTCTATAGCCTCTTCGACGCTATGTACAAGCGTCTCACGGTCAAAATACCTAAGATATAAATTCATTTCTTGATGGGATGTTTTCCTAAAAATAAAAAAAGAGCGGAAAACGGGACTCGGACCCGCGACCCCAACCTTGGCAAGGTTGTGCTCTACCAACTGAGCTATTTCCGCGATTCTT
>JAFUSV010000065.1 GCA_017467565.1 Prevotella sp. | reverse complement strand
TGAAATTTGATAATTATATGATGAGTGAGACAGTGATATTGGGACGTAAGGGTAACCAACCCTTCGAGATCAAGCAGCAGGGCGTCAGCGGTGAACATGCCAAGCTGTCGGTAGAGAAAGAGGACGGTCAGGAAGTGTGGACACTGACTGACCTGGGCTCCAGTAACGGCACGTTCGTTCGTGATGAGAACGGAGACTATGTGCAGATAGTGAAGAAGGTCATCAGGCCGGACTCTTACATCTGTCTGGGGCCTAACAATGCCAATGGCTGTAAGTTCTATGCACGTCACGTCATGGCCGGAGCCAGCTATTCGGGTGAGTTCAACTATATGGAGGAGCAGGACGATATGCTCCACCAGAAGATGGAACGGTCGGAATCGATAGCCAAGAACATCCGCAAGGTGATAGCTGCCGTGTCGGCCTTGGCGCTGGTAGGTTCGTTCGTGGTGCCTGGCGACCAGACCAAGATGTTGCTGTTGCGCTTAGGTACTATCGTCTCAGTGGCTGCCACGCTGTTCTACGACCCTGCCAAGGAGAAGAAACGCCTGAAGGCTATGCGCGAAAAGCTGTTTGAATGTCCTAATCCGGCTTGTATGCACACCCTGTCGTCGCGTGAGGTCCACAACCGCCGTTGCTCTCGGTGCAAGGCACAAGGGTGAGGAAGGTAAAAGGTAAAAGTGAAAAGTGAAAAGTGAAGAGTGAAAAGTGAAGAGTGAAAAGTGAAAAGTTAAGAATTAAGAGTTATAATATGAGAAAACTATTTGTTTCATTGGTGATGTCGCTGGTGTTTGCCATCGGCATCAATGCGCAGACTACGTATGCGCTGATTGCAGGCGTCTCTGCCTATCAGAATTCACAAATGAACCTGGGTAACACGACGAAGGACGCGAAAGACCTGAAGCGTGTGCTGGACAAACTGGGAGTGAAGTCGGCCCTGCTGACCAGTAAGTATGCCAACCACGATAATATCGTGGAGAAGCTCAACAAGATTGTCGGTGTGGCCAAACCAGAGGATACTATCCTGTTCATCTTCTCGGGTCATGGTTCTACGGGCGTGTTCTGCTGCTATGACCAGAACTTCCAGTACAGTGAACTCATTGACATCCTGTCGAAGGCGCAGGCTCGTCAGATTTGCTGTTTCGTTGATGCCTGCCACTCTGGCAGCGTGCAGGGTGCTTCGCCTTCAAACTACAGCTGGGCAGAGAACAGGAACATCGTGTTCTACATGGGATGCCGTGCCGAGGAGTTCTCCTACGAGAGTGCCTGGGTGGGCAACGGCTTCTTCTCGAAGGCTCTGATCAAGGGGCTGCGAGGCAAAGCTTCGCGCGATGGTAAGATAACGGTGCGCTCACTCTTTGACTATATATATAAAGATGTGACGGCCCATACTCAAAAGTTTGATCAGGTGCAGCATCCGCAGCTGATAGGGCCACGCTCCATGCACCAAAACGTGCTGTTCGTTCGTTGATTCTGTGCTCGTCAGCAAAAATACGCCTTTTCGTCAGCAAAGTTGAACGTTTCATCCAAGAAGAAACAAAACGTTTGGAAACAGTACGAAAATGTCGTATCTTTGCACCAACAAAACCAATATTAATTTAAAAAATACTGATTATGGAAACGAAGCGTAACAAATTCAACGAGCAGCCCCAGAAGAAGGGTGGTAAGGACATGACAAACGTGGTCTTGACGGCCGCAGGTGCTACAATAGTAGGTGCTGGAGGTGCACTGGGTGCCACAGAACTACTGAACGACGGTCGCAACGAGGATGACGACTTGGACGTGCTGGACGAAGAACTGGACGAAGAACTGGAGGAGCAGACGGCGCAGACAGAGGATAATACTGCGGAGCAGACGGCGCAGGCAACAGCCCAGCAAACGACACAGCCCCAGCAGCCTCCCGTGCAGCCAGATGAGATGCAACCCGTGGACAACGGCACGACGGTCACTGATAATACCACAACTGTTGCCGATAATGGCAATACGCCTCCCGCTGGAAACAACGGACAGCAGACGGGCAGCGAGACTCCCGTCGACCCGACGCTCGACGACGTTAATCCCGACCTGATAGCCCAGGAGATCACCACTGTGGAGGTAGATCCCAACGATGTGGACGTGGCCGACATGATTGCAGTAGACCAAGTGGGCACCGTCTATACAGCTGATGGGTATGAGTTGAATGCTGCAGCCGTGCATACTGCTGATGGCGGTCAGTACCTGATGATTGATGAGGACAACGACATGACGTTCGACCTCATTACAGACCTGGAGGGCAATCCGGTGGTAGCAGTCGATGGTAACCTGACCATGAGCGACATTGAAGATATGATGGACGAAACAGGCGATGAGTTGGCTTACAACCCAGAACAAGACGAGATGGAACTGGCCCACGGCGAAAATCCCGAGGACGGCATCGTAGACACTGAGGGCGATCTGGCTATGGCCGACCGTAGTGATGAGGAAGATGACAGCGAGGGATTCTTTGAAAACACCCAGGACGATGATATGGATGACGACCTGGCCATGGGTGATGCTGTCATAGAAGACGATATAATCTAAACTGAGACAACAATGGGACAAGAGAATAAACAACGCGTGCCTCTGCTTGATAAGATAGTACCTTACAAGAACGGCACATTCGTACTGAAGACCCTGGTTGGCGTAGCTCAGCCAGCGGCCTTCCTCTGCAAGACCTGTGGCAAACCCGTCGTATTCAAACTGCCTCAGCTGGGACTGATGGGGGTAAAGTGCCGCCAGTGTGGCACGCTGACCTATGTGAAGGCTAAGCCTGTGGAGGCACCAGCCCAGCAGACTGCTGCTCAAGGGGTGGAAAAGCCCCAACCCGCCAAGACCGACGACGAACAAAAGCAGCAGGATGAGGAACCCAAGAAAACTGTAGTGGTCGGCTCAGGTAAGGGCAATCGCTCGCAGGGAGTCCTGATTTGGGGCAACATCTTCAACCGTAAGAAATTCCCGCTCAGCGAGGGCACTTATGTCATAGGTCGCAAGGACAGCAAGGATCATTCAGACATCGAGCTGGAAGATAAGGAAGTCAGTCGCCGGTCGGTGGTTCTCGAGGTGACACGCAAGGAGAATGGCAGATTCTTCTTCAAGATGACCGTGAAGAAAGCACTCAACCCCGTGCTGCATAACAACCGTCCGCTGGGCGTGTCGGAAAGCATCTTCCTGAACTATGGAGACTCTATCCAGTTAGGCCGCACTGTTATCAATTTTAGAGAACTCAAGAAATAATCTGTTAAACGTCACTCAACATGCACATCACGCTCAGCCAACCCTATTCTTTTTGTCAGATAGGACGACGGGACAACCAGGAGGATGCTCGCTATCCCGACAGCGACTGTCCGCAGGACTATGAGCCTTTCTTCATCGTCTGCGACGGCGTGGGGGGCGGAGAAGACGGCGAACTGGCCAGTAGGACGGTGTGTCACAGTCTGGGACGTAGTTTCTCAAAGCTGAACTGGAGAGACAGAGAGTTTACCACCGATGATTTCAACGTAGCTCTCGACGAGGCTTACCAGGCATTGACACGGGCTGACGAGGGTCGTCATACCGACATGGCTACGACGCTGACCTTCGTCTGCTTCCATCAGGGAGGATGTACCATGGCTCATCTGGGCGACAGCCGTATCTACCAGATTCGTCCAGGACGCGGCATCATGTATCGCAGCGACGACCACTCACTGGTCAACGAGTTGGTACATGCCGGCATCATCTCGCCCGAAGCGGCTGCCACACATCCCGACCGTAGCGTCATCACCCGCTGCATGGCTGCCAACGATGATGAGCGCAGCTTGCCCGTGCTGATACGTACTACTGACATAGAGGCAGGCGACTATTTCTTCCTTTGTTCTGACGGAGTGCTGGCAAAGGTCAGCGAAGAGCAGTTGGAAGACATCATCTGCAGTCAGGACAACGACGAGGACAAGTGCCGGCAGATAGCCGCAATGAGCCGTGACAGCCACGACAACAATACGGCCTATCTGATACGTGTAAAGCAGGTGGAAGGTGCCCAGCCGGTTGACGACCATTTCTACGAGCAGAGTGACGATGAGCATGTGACTATACGTACACAGCGTACCTATCCCATGACTGTCGACGTAGACCCCACTGAGCTTGACAACTCATGGGGCGGGCGACTGTCACGATTCATCAAAAAAGTATTTAAGTAATCCAATCAAAAACAATAGCAATTATGAAAAAGGTTCATCTGATGATTCTGGCTATGGCAGCCATGATGCTATGCCCCATGAGCGGTATGGCTCAGAAAAAACAAAAGAAACAGACGGTTCAGACCGAGCAGAAGGACACTGTGGCCATTCTGACCGAGCGTGCACAGAAGGGCGACGACAAGGCTCAGAATACGCTGGGCAACTGGTACTACACTGGCAAATTTGTCAAACAGGACTATGAGACGGCACTGAAATACTGGGCTTTGTCTGCCAAGCAAAACAATGCAGAGGCTATTGGTAATATGGCTATGTGCTATCAGCTGGGACGTGGCACCAAGGCTGACTCCACCATGGCGGTGAAACTTTATGAGAAAGCTATTACCAGTGGCAACAAGGCTGTTCTGCAGCAGCATGTAGACCTGGCTGACAAGAAAAACAACCTGTTCAGTAACGTCTTCCTGCACCATATCTATCAGAATGGTATCGGTGTTGCTCGCGACCAGGCTAAGGCTCAGCAGTACCTGAAGAAGGCTGCCGAAGGTGGCGATGTCAACTGTATGCGCCAGCAGGCTATACTGTCACTGAACAATAAGGATACGAAAGAGTCGGCTAAATGGTTCAAGAAATTGGCTGACAAGAACGACCCCACGGGCATCTACTACTACGGCTATCAGCTCTATAAGGGTATGGGCGTCACCCAGGATAAGGAGAAAGGTGTAGAGTACCTGAAACGCTCTGCCAGACAGCACAATCCTAACGCTCACCGCTTGCTGGGCAAAGCCTATTATGAGGGTGACGGCGTGGAGCAGGACTATACGGAAGCTGTAAGTCATCTGAAGGTGGCTGCCGGTGCCAAACTGGGTGAGTCGCAGATGTTGCTGGCCAAGTGCTACATGAACGGACAAGGCATTGCCAAGGACTACGACCAGGCTGTGCAGTGGCTGGCTGAAGCTTTCTGCCAGAACAGCAAACTGGCCGAGCAGGTGGAGCAGTTCGTCAGCGATGAGACCGATGAGACGTTCAAGAACTATGTTGAGGGTCTGAAGGAATACTATGTTGACAAGGACTACGAGGATGCCATCAAGCTGTTTAAGAAGGTAGATAAAGCTAAGAACGTAGAAGGCATCACCATGCAGGGTGTCTGCCTGGCTGACACCGAGAATGCCAAGCACAATGACAAGAAAGCATTCAAGACGCTGACTGCCGCTGCCGAGAGCAGTGCCGCTGCCAAGTACTATCTGGCTCAGCTCTACCAGGAAGGTCGTGGTACGGAGAAGGACGTGAAGAAGGCTGCCGATCTGATTGTCAAGGCTGCTGATGGTGACAACGGCTATGCACAGGCTTTGGCTGGCGATATGTATTTCGAGGGCAAAAATGTAACTCAGGACTATGTGAAGGCTGCCGAATACTATCTTAAAGCTGAGGCTCAGTCAAAGCTCAATGCCCAGTCGGCTAAGAATTTGGCTAAATGCTATCAGATGAGCATCAGCAGTCTGCCTGATCTGAAGAAGAGTGACGAGCGTATCGAGGCTCTCGGTAAGGTCCGTACTGAGAATCATCTATTGGATATGCTGAAGAAGCTGTAAGAAGGAATCTATAATGGTGTGTCAGGCGGTTCCCCCGCCTGAATAAAATGAGACCGATTATGAAAATCAAAGAGAATACAAAGAAGAACGTGCTGTCGGGAGCCCTTGGTGCTGCCGCTGGCGTAGCAGGAGCAATGGGTGCCTCTGAACTGTCGGGCTTGATGAATGGGAACGACGAGGAACTTATAGAAGAGGATGTCGCACAGGATGTTCCTGAACAGGAGACTGAGACAGCCGAGGTGGAAACCGAGGAAACCTTCATGGACCATGTCATTGCACAAGACGAGGATATCGACGAAATCGTGCCCGTTGACTCTGGTGGCGTAGGCCAGGTGACGAGTGGAGACAACGAAATTGCCATGGTCGACGTCAATCCCGACGAGATAGCTCAGGAAATCATTGCCGAGCCGATGGATGACGAGATGCTGTTGGCCAGTCATGGCGAGGAAGTTGTAGGTGAAGACATTGAAACTTTCTTCGAAGAGGAAGCCGAACCTGCCGGTGACCCGACTGGTCTGCCCAATGACGTGGCTGAGGCTGAAATCGATGACCTTGATATGGAGGGTGACATCGACGACTTAGACGTCGAGGAAACCGATGACTTTGCCGATGCTGACACCGACGATGACATGATGGCCGATATGGTCGACGATATTGGCTGATAGATGAGGTTTATCATATAGTAAAGAGGCTGCGCATCAAACCAATGCGCAGCCTCTTTGTTGTAGAACTTGTTTTTTTACATCCACACGACGACGTATAGGTAGCTGTCATTATCTTCCAACGTGACTTTCTTGGCGTTGCTCCCAGACTTCGTGAAGACCGACGACTTTGATTTGTTTTCCGTCATAGTCCAGCCGGCATTCTGCATCTCGCGCACAGCTTCATTATACAGACCGGAACGGTTTTCGAAGAAATAGTTATAGAAGCTAATCTCCGTGTCGTTGTTCACGAAATTGATGTACGTACCGCCTCCATAAATCTTCTGACCTCGGTAGGTTTTGCCTATCTTCGTGACAATCCAGTTGTTGTTCGAGGCCCATTCCACATTCCAAGTGGGCTGCTTGCGCTCGATTTCGTTCAGCACGTCTTTGTAACCTTGATACTTGCTGTTAGACGATACACAGCCTGCGGGGTGCATGATCATTTCCTCCAGTGTCAGGTCGCCTGAAGGCAAGCTGAAACTGCTACTCCCCGACGAATAGCTGCTCGTATTGCTGCTGTTGGCGAAGGATATGGGCTGGTTGGGGATACCTACGTAGAAGTAGTGGGGTTCGAGATTTACATCCAAGTCGGTGTTCGGATGCTTCATGATTACCTTGTCTGAACTCTTTTCAGATACGTAGAAACCCAGAGCCTCCAGGTCTCGCTGAGCATCGTTCATGATGTTGGCAGAGTTGTTGTCAAAGAAGTAGTTGTATATCCACTCGGTGAAATAGGCCGATTCTATCTTGCGTCCTCGGTAGGAAACACCAGTCATGTTGCGAGCTACAACCCACTTGCTGTCTGAGCTGTTCTCAAGGGTCCAGTCGGGATGCTGGCGTTTAATCTCATTATAGACACTGTTGCGGTTCTGTCCCTTGGCATTCGATGCAATACAGGTTAAAGGGTGCGAAATCAGTTCGGCTATAGACATGTCGCCTGCCGCAGAGGAACTGCTGCTGTACGAGTTGTTGGTAACAGCAGGTGTAGAAGATGCGATGCGGCCTGGCGTACCTCTGTATATAAGGTAGATCTGATAGAGCGTCTTGCTGGCGCTGACAGACGAACCGTAGCCATAGTTGAAGTCGAACTCCACGTCCAGCTGACCGTCGGGATGCTTGGCTGTGAACTCTGCATCGAGCACCTTGCGACCGTCCCAGGTCACCACAGACGGCGATTTCGTCACGTTGACATTGAATCCCAGTCGCTGCATCAGGTTCTTGGCTTCATTATACGAGATGTCCCATGTCAGACCCATGCGTATCCATTCGTCAGGCATCGTGTCGTAGTGGTCTATGTTGGCCCATTCCCAGATGCCGTCTTTGTCGTGGTCCCAGATGCCAATGCCTCGTTCGTCCCAGAAGTTAGTACCGTTGTACTCCTTGACGTTATGGCCCATGTTGCGCGATTGTTGTACGGTCGATTGTCCAAGCGTGATGCCGTAGATGGGGAAGAATGTGCCCACGCTGCCGCCTACACTACCGCTGCTATAGCTGTTGTTATTGTTGCTATAGCTGTTGTTATTGTTGTTGCTATAGCTGTTGTTGTTGTTGCTATAGCTGTTGTTCTGGGTGGTAGGCGTGCTGACAACGGTCTTCTTGCTTTCCTTCAGACTGCCAATGATTGAGGCTGTCTTCCCTTCCTCTACGTTGACTGTCACGGTCTTCGATTCATAGCCGTTCTTGCGTATTTCCATCTGGTGCTTGCCTACGAGAATACCACGGAAGATGTCGGGCGACGTGCCTAACTTCTGTCCGTCAAGCCATATCTCGCACTCTACAGGCTGGTAGTTCACGTCCATACTGCTGGTGATGGGAGTCAGGGCAGGGATGCTCAGCGTGCGGTTCTCGCTGTCGGCCAGCGTGACGTTCTGTTGCTGGCTGCGGTGGCTCTGCAGTCGGGCTTCTACCTTATAGGTGCCTGCTGCCAGCTGTCCGTTCCAGGGCACGGTACCCTTCAGTTCGTCGTTCACGTATATCTCTGCTCCCTGCGTGGGACAGGTGACGTTCAGCGAGGCCAGTACCGAGCGCAGTGTGATTTCCTTCACGCTCTTGCTGTTGCCCAGTACCACCTGACCGGTCTCTGGTGCATAGCCGAAAGCTTCCACACGGTAGGTATGACTACCCTGGCTCAGACGCAGGCTGACAGAGCCATTCTGCACATTCTGCAGTTTGTCGTCGATGTAGACGGTACAGTTTCTTGGCTCCACGTTCATCACCAGATAACGCATGCCGTCGTCTATCTCCTGTCCTATCTGTGGCATCAGTAGGGTCAACTCATAGACAGTTTTGGGCTCAATGCCACGTATGCCGTAGTCGCGGAAGTTGATGCTCAGCGGCACAAAGTTGGGGTGTTTGATGCGTAGCATATAACTGCCTTCGGTCATGTAGACCCAGTATTCACCAGTCTTGTAGTCTGTGGGTTGGATGACGTTGCCTTCAAACTGTGCCCCGATGGCAGCCAACTGTACCTTAACCAGTCCGCAGGGATTTCCGTTGCGGTCCATTCGAGGCATCGTACTTGCAGTCAAGTCTGTAGGACTGACTTTCATTTCCTTAATAGTAAGTTCTTGTGCCCAGATGGCGGCCATAGCCAGCCACAAGAAGGTGAAGATTGTTGTTAAGCGTTTCATACTATTGGTTTCGTTTTGATATTTTTTTATTCTAGTTGGTGCAAAGGTAATGATTTTCAGTTATATATACAAATTTTTGGCGTATTATTTGGAAAATCCAGAATAAAATCTTACTTTTGCAAGTTGAAGAATAATATATATATGATGCGTATTGTATTTATATGGTGTCTGCTGATGTCTGCTTTAGGTCTGCAGGCTCAGAAATTGAAGGTGGAGAGTCTGCAGCTTTCTGAGGGTGAGACGATAGCTGAGAGTGAGCGGCGGTTGGACAAGGTGCAGAACCAGTGTGCAGTGCTGAAGGTGAAAATGCCTGATGTCCTGATGCGTATGGAGGGTAATGTGATAGGGGAAATAGTACGCCGAGGGAATGAGGCTTGGGTCTACATCACCAGCGGTTCGAAATACTTCCGTTTGTTTCCTGCCCGCCACATGCCGATGGACCTGGCTTTCCCTGACTATCAGGTGAAGGTGAAAAGTGGGTGCGTTTATCGTTTGGTGTTGGCCGATGAGGAGGAAGGTGCCGGCATGGGAGCCGATGAACTGTTTGCTACGGGCATGTCTTCCTATTTGGGCGAGGACTATGCGCAGGCTGTGCCATGGTTTGAACGTGCCATGAAGAAAGGCTCTGTCAATGCGATGATGTATCTGGGCAATATGTATCACCATGGCCAGGGTGTGGAACGCAATGACAAGCTGTTCTTCTATTATACGTTGATGGCGGCACAGTCAGGACAATCGCGTGCTCAACAGGAAATGTTCTATATCTATAGGTTTGGCCATGGCACCCAGAAGGATTCGCTGAAAGCTGTTGACTGGTTGAAAAAGGCTGTCGAACAGAAGAATCCAGATGCTTATGGACAGCTGTGCTGGTGCTACATGGAAGGCTGGGGCGTGGAGAAGAACATGACGAAGGCTGCCGAATTGGCCCGGAAAGGAGCCGAAGCTGGCGATTACGAGGTGGCTATGGTCAATCTTGCCATGATGTACGATGCAGGTGAGGGTGTGGAGAAGAGTCATGAGAAAGCTTTGGAGTGGCTGCAAAAGTCAGCCAAGCTGGGTGGCATGAAGGCTAAGAAACTGCTGGATGCCTACGCTGAAGATGAGTTCAGCAACCGCCAACCTAAGAGATCATTCAATGACCTTTGGCCAGAAGTGATAGGTAATGACGATTAAACTAAAAATTAAATTAGATACGATGATGAAAAAGACAGTGTTATTAATGACAGCCATGCTGCTGGGTGTCATGGGAATGGAGGCTCAGGTGCAGCGTAATGTAGAGAAACTGACACTGGATGCTGCCGACCTGACGGCCAGTACCCAGCGTCGTATGGATGCTGACGGTAAGGCCTGTGCCCTGGTGAAACTACAAACCACCGCTGTCATTGAGAAGGTGGAAGGCAATGTTGTAGGTGATATTGTGGACCGTGGTTCTGAGAAGTGGGTCTATGTACAGAGTGGCACTGACCAATTGGTGGTCTACCCGCAGGGAGAGAAGCCTGTCACCGTTTCATTTACGGCAGGAGGTGCTGGTACTGCCAAGAGCCTGCTGACCTATCAGGTGGTGTTAGGTATAGGAATGGGGCAGGGGGGTGCTAAGTTCGAGGAAGCTCAGGAGCTGTTTCGCTCAGGCAATCAGGGGCAGGCTGTAGAATGTCTGAAAGAAGCTGTTGCTGCTAACTACGTGCCAGCCTATGCTGTATTGGGTAATTGTTATCTTCATGGCGTAGGTATTGGGGCAGACCCGAACCAAGCTTTCCAATATTATAAGAAAGGTGCAGAACAGGGTGATGCTGATGCACAGTTGATGTTGGCTGATATGTATTATAATGGTAAGGCAGTGAAGCAGGACTTCAAACAGGCTGCTTACTGGTTTGAGAAATCGGCAGAGCAGGGAAATCCTGATGCCCAGCATGCTATCGGCGACATGTATCTGAATGGTCGTGGGGTGCCCAAGGACACGCAGAAGGGTGTGGAGTGGGTAAAGAAAGCTGCTCATCAGAATTTTCCACCTGCCTGCCTTGGCTTAGGTGTTCTTTACCAAATGGGCATTGGTGTTCAGAAGGATGTGGACACTGCCATTATGTGGTTGGATAAAGCTGCTGCTCAGGATGAAGTACAGGCGATATCAATGCTTTCTACCATTTATATGGTGGAGAAAGGCGACCAAGCCAAGGGCATAGAATATCTGAAGCGTGCCGCCATTATGGGAGATCCTGGTGCCATGGGCAATATCGGCGCAGCTATGATTTACGGTTATGGCGTTCCTGTGGACTATGAGAAAGGTTTTGAGTATCTGAAAAAGGCAGAACAACAGGGAAGCGCAGCTGTCTACTCTGCCTTAGCTGACTGTTACGAGAATGGCTATGGTACTAAAAAAGACAAGAAACTCGCGAGAAAATACAAAGAGATGGCAGTTGATGCTGCCAAAGAACTGCAGCAACAGATGCGAAATATGAGATAGATGAGTCTACCAGAAGTCTGGGTCGAAGTCGAAGCCTCCGTTCTGCTGCTGTTGTGGCTGGGCGGGGGCTTCCTCGTTGCTGTCGCCACCGTCCTCAGTGCCTTCTGACTCAGTGTCATCGATGTCTTCTTCGTTCAGAATCTCTATGTCCTCGGGTATCTGCAGCAGTTCCTCGTTGCTGATTTGCAGGGGCATGAAGGTCTTCTCGTAGAACTCGTCGTAGTCCTTGTAGCTGTAGCGGGTGCCGATGAGGGCCAGGTTGATGTCGCTGATGACAAGGCTGCGACAGGGACGTAGCGTCTCGGCCATACCCTCGGCAGCATAGAGCTGACGGGCATATTGCAGGGCTTCGTCGAAATTGAGGAATCCGCTGATGGCCAGTCGGCTGAAGCCTTGCAGACGTTCTATGTTGAGGTCGAAGTTGCGTACGAGGAAGTTGGAGAAGTTGAACTTCGCCATCTCGTAGAGCAGCTGGTTCTCGTTGAGCGAGTCGGGCTGATACACCAGTATGAACTGGAAGGGTACGTTGCGTTCGGCCGAGAGGGTGTCCACAGCCGTAGAGTCTTCTTCGAGCGTCAGGTCACGACGGTTCCAGATGTCGTCGAGGTCGAACTTGCCGCCATACAGCTGTCGTCCCTCCTGCACACCTTTTATAATCATGCCTGCCATCTCAGTAACCTCGCTCTGTGGATATTTCTCCACGACGGTTTTCAGTTCGTTCACGCATCCCTTGGCATCGCCTTGGTTCAGCAGGCTGAGGCCGTGGATGAAGATGAATTTCGGACGGTTCTCGCCCAGCGGGAAGCGCTCTTCCGAGAGTTTTACATTGGCAGCGATGACACTGTGCTTATCCTGCTTGAAGGCATCGTATGTGGCGGCATAGACCGAGTCCTCGATATGCTCGCCGAAGCGCTGGTTCTCCTCGAAGTAGGGGTCACTGAGCAGTATGGTCCATTCACTCTCGGGATAGTCGGACTGCAGCCGTGCCAGACAGCTCTGTGCCTTGTCGTGCAGTCCCATTCGCGAGTAGAGCAGGAAGAGGTGGTACCATGCCAGGTCCGTCTGCTCGTAGTCAGGATACTGCATGGTGAGGCGTTGCAGCTGTTTCTCCGACAGGCGCAGGTTGTCGAGCTTGTCCTTGAAGATGACGCCCGAGTTGTAGAGTCCGTCCATGATGATAAGGTTGCTGGCAGCCACCTGCTCCTCGGTAAATGGTATCTGTGCCAGATAGTACTCGCGGTTGTGCGGGTCGTTGGCCAGGGTGTCGGCCTCGGCTTCCTCGTTTTCGGCTGCAGTGTCAGCCGGATTGTCTGCGGCAATGCTGTCAGATGCCATTTCTGCCATGTCACCCTCGGGCGGCATCGAGGAGTCTTCCAGGTTGACCACGGTCTGGTTGCTGCGTCGCCAGTTGTCTGCGTTCTCACGCTTACCCCATTGTTTCTGGAACGTCTGCTTACCTTGGTTGACAGCTATCTGGTTGTAGAAGTACCACTGTCCGTCTTTGTTGGCAGGATTCTGATTGGGTTGGTTGGGCTGGATGGGTTGGTTGCGGTTGCCTATGGCTCCTTGTTTCTGCAGCGCATTCTCCACTTCAGCCTCACGTGCCTTGTCGGCTTCCTCCTTCTCCTTCTTCTTCAGGGCTTCGATGACACGGTCAATGGCTTCCAGTCGTTCCTTTTCGGGCAACTTGGCCAGCACCTGCAGGGAGTCCTGCAGATAGACAGCGTCGGTATAGGGTACCAGCTCGTCAAGCACTTTCGAGCGTCTGGACAGCTCCTCGTAGTCCTTGCGCTCCTTGTCGAGCAGGCCGATAGCTTCGCCGTAGCAGCGCTGTGCATCGTTATATTTCTCGCGCGTCCAGTACAGGTCGCCCAGCTTCAGCAGCAAGACGCCTTTCTCGATGCCGCTGCGTGTAGCCTTCTCGTTGCCTTCCTCATAGGCAGCGATGGCACGTAGCGTGTCCTGCTGCATCAGGTAGATGTTGCCAATGGCATAGTAGACCTGGTCCAGGTAGTCCTTGTTGTTATCCGAGCGGGCCATGCGCTTCAGTCGGGCTATCATGGTCTTGGCATTACCTTTGGCCATCACCTCCGTCTGGGCGATGCGGGCATTGAACTCCAGCTCGTAGGGAGGACTCTGCCTGACCACTTTCTGATAAGCCTTATAGGCCAGGTCACGATGTCCCAGTGCCGACTCCATCTGTCCCATGAGGAACCACTCGCGGGCTTTCTGCGTCTTCCGTTTCTCCTTCTTGATGACTTTCTTCAGGTAGGGAATGGCCTTCTCGAACTCCGCGTTGCGGATGTAGTAGTTGGCGTAAGTCAGGTTCCAGTCGGCAGCAGCCTGGTAGGGTATAGAGTCGCGGGTCATGTTGCGCATGACGTCCTCGGCATCGTAGAGCCAGTTCATCTCCGTGTAGCAGTTGGCCAGCCATGCACGTGCCATACTGTTGATGGCAGGCTGCGTCTGGTACAGACGGCTCATGTAGCTGAATGTGGCGGCAGCCTCCTCGAACTCACCTTTCTGGAACTGAGCCTTACCCATCATCAGCCATGCTTTCCAGAGGAAGGGATTGTACTCTTTCCTCGACAGCCATTCGCGATCCTTTTCTGTCTTGCGTCGGCTCTTCCTCCATTCCGGTTTGGCCTTGATGGAGTGCAGCTTGATGGTCTTCTCCATCTTTTCCACCGACCGGTCGAAGTTGCCTTTTCCCAGCTGGCGACTCTGCTTGTTGCCCACGGTGAACAGAGGCAACGTCTCGGTGTAGTTGTCCTTGTTGCCTTTCTCCTTCTCCAGTGCGCCGTCGTTGAAGGCCAACTTACCATTATAATAAGTATTGTATTTGGCAGTAAACGACTGCCAGAACCTGTTCTTGGCTGTATTCTTGTGCGTAGAGCATCCTGCCGTCATCAGCACGATGAAGGACAGGAAGAGAATACTATGATACAATCTACGCATTCATTTATTAAAAACTGAAAAACTCACGTTTTATTGTCTTTGAGTTGCTTTTTCTCTTGTATCAGGCAACCTATCTTGCACGAACCGTCGGCCACGCTGCTGCATGTGGCACAGTCCTTGCCTTCCACGACAGGGGCGTCAGTGCCTCCTTTCGTGAACATAGAGGCCAGTGCGGCAATGATGCCCAGTATGACCAGCGACCCCACACATATCAACGCAAACTTCATCGGACTAATATATAACTCTCAATTCTTAACTCTCAATTCTCAACTCTCAACTCTTACTCGCCAACGGCGACAACTCTTAATTCTTAATTCTAAATTCTTAATTCAAAACTTTGAATCCCGCCTTGCACAGATCGTCCCAGAAACGGGGATAGGACTTGGTGACTACCTGTGGGTTCTGTATCACGATGGTCTGCTGCAGGGCCAGGGGGGCGAAGGCCAGGGCCATACGGTGGTCGTCGTAGGTCTCTATGGCCACAGGGGCTGTCACAGGGTCGCAGCGCTCACCGTCCCATGCCAGCTCACAACCATTGATGTCGCGCAGCACGAATCCCAGTTTCGACAGCTCACGCTTCAGGGCCGTGATGCGGTCGGTCTCCTTGATTCTCAGTGTCTGCAATCCTGTGAAATGGAAAGGTACGCCCAGGGCACAGCAGGTGACGACGATGGTCTGTGCCAGGTCGGGGGCATTGATGAAGTCATAGTCCAGTCGAGGCACGCAGTGTCCGTTCTTTCTCAGTCTCACGGTTGTGGGGCGTCCCGTCTCCTTGCTTTCGAATGTGGTGCGTACGCCTAACAGGCTGAAGATGTAACGCACCGACGAGTCACCCTGTTTCGAACCGTCCATGAGACCTTCCAGCCTCACCTCGGCTTCATCGTCGTCGCTCAGTGCCACCATCTCGTACCAGTAGGATGCAGCGCTCCAGTCGTTTTCTATCAGGTAGTTGCGACGCTGGTAGGGCTTGGGTGCCACCTCGATGGTGTCAACCGATGTCCATTCAGCCTCGGCACCAAACTCGCGCATCGTCCACAGTGTCAGGTCGATGTAAGGTCGCGAGATGATGTCGCCCAGTAGCCGCAGCGTCAGTCCATTGCGTAGCATGGGACCAATCATCAGCAGTGCAGAGATAAACTGCGAGCTGACGTTGCCGGCTATCTCCAGTTCGCCGCCTTCCAACTGTCGGCCGTTGATGTGGAGTGGGGGAAAGCCTTCCTTGCCGGCATACCTGATGTCGGCACCCAACTGTAGGAGTGCATCAACGAGAATCCTGATGGGGCGTTGCTTCATGCGCTCAGTGCCTGTCAGCAGATGGCTGCCATTGTCCGTGGCTGCCAGGAAGGCAGTCATGAATCGCATGGCCGTGCCGGCAGCATGGATATCTATGGTTTCAGGCATGTCCTTCAGTGCCTTGACGATGACTTCTGTGTCGTCGCAGTCGCTCAGGTTGTCGGGGAGCAGTGTTCCTCCGGACAATGCGCAGATGATGAGCGCACGGTTCGATATACTTTTTGAAGCAGGCAGTGCCACTGTGGCACGCAGCTTGTCGGGTTTGCTGATGAGATATGTTGTCATAGATGATGCAAAGATACACAAAAATCCCTGCATTCCAAAAAAATGTCGGTTTTTTTTGTCACTTTTTATAAAGATTAGGTGAATTTGAAAAATAATTGGCGAAAAATTTGGCAGTTTCAAAAAAACGTCGTACCTTTGCACCCGCTAAACAGGAAAAGACCTGCGTAGCTAGGGATCGGGATTTAGCGCAGTTGGTAGCGCACACGTCTGGGGGGCGCGAGGTCGCTGGTTCGAGTCCAGTAATCCCGACAGAAAGAATCGCTAAGAGGCTGATAATAAGTTGCTTAGCGATATTTCTTTTTCGTAATTCCCGTGGTATTCCCGTGACAATGGTTGTGAGAGCTCATAAAGGTGGGGGCTGCTGTTATTTATCTTTGTCGTAAACAACCTCATTAACCATATATTGCCCTGTCTTGCGACTGCCTACTCGTTTGACAAGTCCAACTGCCGTCAGGGCAGCTATGCTACGCTTAATTGTAGAAAGACTGGGATTGTCAATTCCTT